>NZ_JBFUBG010000014.1:0-97049 GCF_056405875.1 Rhizobium sp. P1_E6
ATGTCCTCAAGTTTGCAGGCAGTGATCCAGCTCATTCGGCCGCTCCCTTGACTTCCATGCCGGCCTTGCGGGCTGCGAGTTTTTCTTTGCGCCGGCGAGAGCGGGTTGGCAAGCCGGTTGGCCTGCAGCACCGGCACGGATCTGAATTCGATCCCCAGTTCCTCGGCCATCCAGTAAACGCGCGCGGAACGCGAGCGGTAAACCCCGTAGATTGTCAGCATGGCATATCCCCTTCCATTTCGCGCCAACCCTAAAGCCAGTGCAGGAACGAAGAAAGCATCCGCGGATGATATGTCGATGAAAGCTTTTGATAGCGCTCAGGAAATCCGGTTCCGCGCGACGGTCAGCTGACCGTAGGGGGAGCTATCGTCCGCAAGCTCGTCCGAGACCTGCTTCTCCCATTCGAAGCCCAGCACAGCGCCCTTGCCCATCTCCTGGAAGATGTTGTCGGTGATGACGGCTGAACCTGCGCCCTCGGCAACCGAGACCGCGCAGCCGACCGGCGACTTGCGCACCACATTGCCGTTGACGACGACGTTGCGCAGATAGGATCCCCAGCCGATCTGCAGCCCCCAGCGCGGCGCATCCTCGATGACATTGCCTGATACCAGCGTATCGGCCTCCGCCGCGATGCCGATACCGAAGCCGACTTCGTGTTTGTAGGGACCTTTGAGCGTCAGATTGCGGATGACGTTGCCCGTCACACTTGCCAGCCGGCCGCCCTGGTCGAAATTGGCAATCGAGATACCGTTAGCAGCGCCGTCGATCATGTTGCCTGACACGACGGCGCCGACGAATTCGAACTCGACATAAATGGCCGTCTCGCCCGAGCGGCGGCACTGGTTGTTGCTGATCAGGATGTTGGAGCCGGAATTGGCACGGACTGCGGTAAAGGCGCAGTCGGAGATCTGGTTGTCAGTCACCGTCACCCCGTCGGCGCGGAAAATATTGATGCCGTTGCCATTTTCGCCGGTGCCGCCGTCATTGGCGCGGATATTGGAGACACGATTGCCGGAAACGATCGTGCCATCCTCGGCCTTCTTCCAGCGATGCACCAGAATGCCGCCATTGCCGCAGTCGGAGACTGTATTGCCCGTGATCGAAAGCCCCGCCGATTCCACCGCGTAGATGCCGGACTGCCCGGCGCCCGAGATCTTGCTGCGCTCGATCCGCCCGCCGCAGCGCTCGAGCTGCAGCGCGTGCTTGCGGCTGCCGACGATCTCGCAATTGTCGATCAGCACCTCGCCGACGCCGGTGAACTGGATGAGGGCGCCGGCATAATCGGCTAGCCAGCGGTTCGATCCGTCGATGACGAGATTAGAAAGCTCGATGCGGCCTGCATTCTCTGCGGCAAAGAGGTGACCTTCGCCGGTATAGACGATCCGCGTCGCACCGGGCACGCCTGTGATCCGCGTATTGTCCGGCAGCGTCAGGTTGGAGATGCGATAGGTCCCAGGCGGCAGGAAGACCGGTACGTTCTCGAGCGCCGCTTTCTCGATCATCTGCTGCAGATTGCGGTTCTTCTTGTCGCCGCTTTCGGGAATGGCGCGATACTGCACAGCATCGATCGATCCGCGCAGGTAGGGCTGCCCTGCGCCGACGGGACCCGCAAAAGCGCGCGGCGCCATCATGGCGGCTGCAGAAGCAGCTGCCATGCCAAGTATATCCCGCCGGGAGATTTTGCTGAAATCTTTCTTCATGTCACAGCCTCACGCAGGAATCATGCCAGCAGAAATGTTTCTTTTCGACACATATCCGCAGAAGAAGAATAACCATCGGTCGAGTAGCAAACGCAACCTCTCGAATATTGTCGTCTTGTTCACCTTTCCATTTAAACACCCCGAAGGAAATGCTCGTTATTTTAGAAAGCGGTTTCAATTATGACTATTGTGGATAGGCCTGCGGTTACCGGGAGAGAACAGCGTCATGAATGGAATGGGTGTCCGACGTTGGGAATCTGGTGATAACTTCAGTGCCGAGACACAACGTATCGTAGCTGCCACAGAGGCAATGATGGCGGCGACTGCCCATCATCTTTCCGAAGGCATAGAGAACCTCCGCCTCAAGGCGATCGTCCACGAGCTTCCCGATTTTCTTTACGTCAAGGACCGTGACGGCCGCTTCGTCTTCGCCAATGCTGTCATGGCGCGCAGCCACGGGCTGGAGAACGCTGCCGAGATCGCCGGCAAGCGTGACTTCGACCTGTTCGATTTTGAGACGGCCCGCCGATATTTCGATGTCGAGCAAGACATCATGTCGGGCGGCGAGCCCCGCATCGACATGGAAGAATTCGTGCCGCTGCCGGATGGCGGCATCATGTGTCGTCTGACCTCCAAGATACCGCTGCGCAACGACCGCGGCGAGGTGGTTGGCCTCATTGGCGTGTCTCGCGATATTACCGAGCGCAAGCGGCAGGAGGAGCTCTATCGCGGCCAGGCGAACCTTCTGGAAATGATCGCCCGCAACGAACCGTTGCCGATGATCCTCGAGGCGCTGGTGCTCATGATCGAGCGCCAGATGACCGGCATTTCCGGCTCCATTTTGCTGCTCGACAGCGAGGGTACGCGGCTCTACCACGGCGCGGCTCCCAATCTGCCCGGCGCCTATAGCCGCATGATCGACGGCGTCGCTATCGGCCCGAAAGTCGGCTCCTGCGGCACGGCAGCCTGGCGCGGCGAAACCGTTATCGTCGAAGACGTCATGGCCGATCCGCTCTGGGAGGATTTCCGGGCAATGGTCAGCCAGTTCGGCTTCCGCTCCTGTTGGTCCACGCCGATCTGCACGTCGCAGAAGAATGTGTTCGGCACCTTCGCGCTTTATTCAAAAGAGACGCGACGCCCGACCGAACACGAGATGACGCTGGTGGCACTTGCCACCCATATCGCCGGCATCGCCATCGAGCGCAAGCGAGTGGATGACCGCATCCATTTCATGGCCCATCACGATGATCTGACGGGCCTGCCGAACCGCGCTTTTCTCAAGGAGCGAATGGCGAAGATCCTCGATCAGGCTCGCCGCAACAACCGCAAGGTCACTGTCGCCTATATCGATCTTGATAATTTCAAGGAGATCAACGACACGAGCGGTCATGCCGCCGGCGACGAGGTGCTCAAGGAGACCGCTGCCCGCATGGCGAATTGTTTGCGCGCCTCTGATATGGTCGTGCGCCTCGGCGGCGACGAATTCCTCGTCGTGCTCGTCCACCAGTCCAGCCACGATGCCGGCATGATGCGGCGATTGCGTGAACTGCAGAAGGCGATTTCCAAGCCGGTCCGCTCCGAGGTAGGTGAGATCGCCGTTACCTCCAGCATCGGCATCGCTGCCTTCCCATGGGACGGCGCCACACCGGACGAGTTGCTCACCAACGCGGATCGCGCCATGTACCGTGCCAAACAGCTAGGCCGGAACACGCTGCAATATCACGACGGCGTCGTGAGCAATTCCGCCGGCCTGCCACTCAGTGAACAGGAGGAACTGCGCCAGGCGATCGTCGCCAACCAGCTTTTCCTGCTCTACCAGCCGCAGGTCGATGTCGCGACCGGCCGCATTACCGGCCTCGAAGCTCTGGTGCGCTGGAACCATCCGGAGAAGGGCGTGATACCGCCTGTCAATTTCATTCCGCTTGCGGAAGAAACCGGTCTCATCGTGCCGCTCGGTCTCTGGGTGCTGAACGAGGCCTGTCGCCAGGCCCGCACCTGGCAGGATATGGGCCTGACGCCACTGACCATGGCCGTCAACGTCTCGCCCAAGCAGTTTGCCGATCCTGATTTCGCCTCCCACGTCGCCGAAGCGATCGATAGCCATAGGCTCAATGCGCGCTGGCTGGAACTGGAGGTGACTGAAAGCGTCATCATGCAGGATGCCGCCCGCGCGCTCGCCATCATGCTGTCGCTGCGTGCGCTCGGCGTGCGCCTGTCGATCGATGATTTCGGCTCCGGCTATTCCTCGCTTGCCGCGCTGAAGACCTTTCCCTTCGACCGGTTGAAGATGGACCGCTCATTGGTCGAGGCCCTGCCTGCCGACAAGACCGCCGTCGCCATTGCGTCGGCCGTCATTTCGCTCGCACAGACGCTGAAACTCTCGGTGCTCGCCGAAGGCGTGGAAACCGATGCGCAGCTGGAATTCCTGCGCCATGTCAGATGCGAGGAGGCGCAGGGCTATCGTTTCTCCAAGCCTGTCGCGCCGGAAGAGATCGTCGTCATGCTGCTGGCGCGTGGCGCCTGATCACTTCATCAGATCGGCAATCGTCTCGATCTCGTTCGTCCATATGCCGCCGGAGTAATTGGCTGGCAATTGCGCGAAGCGTTCGGCATTGTCGATACCGGTCGAAAAGCCGCCGCCGTGATAGGGGCCGATGACGAAGACCTGTGTATTTGCATCCTGCATGCGGTTGAGGAACCTGTCCGGCCAGCCCCAGAGCCATGGCGCATAATTGATCGGAACCAGCATCATAACATTCTTGCAATCATCAGGCAGAATGCCCGTCCAGCCGTAGCCGATATAGCCGGTAAGGCAGCCCATCAGGCTGGCGCGTGAAGCCGTGCGGATATCGGACGCCAGTTGCCGGAGCTGGTCGATCGGCTCATTGCCGCCATAGACGATGATCTTCGCGCGCCGTTCGGCAGGAAGGCCGTTCAGCACGGCAGCCAGCTTCTCGCCCTCCAAGGGGTCGCGGCTTTTGACATTGATGAGCAGATGTTTGTCCGGGAAGGTGGAGAAAACCTCGTCGAGCGTCGGCATCAGGCCGATGCCCTTGCCGCGGAAGGGGAAACTCTTGCCGCCATCGGCCGTATAGCCATAGCCGATGTCGAGTGTCTTCATCTCGGTCATGGAATGTTCGCGCGTGACGCCATGTCCGTCCGTGCGGCAGTCGAGCGTCCAGTCGTGGAAAACGGCGAATTGTCCGTCCGTCGTTGGGTGCACATCGATCTCCACTACATCGGCGCCGGCATCGAAGCCCGCCTGCATCGAGCGGATGGTATTCTCAAGATAATCGTGCTTCGGCGGCAGCATGCGCGTGGCCGTGCAGGTATCGTTCTTCAGATCCGTCTCGTCGAAGCGCTGGGCGATGCCGCGATGCGCCAGAAGCAGTGGCTTGCCCTCTCTATGTTCGGCTAAAAAGCTGGTATTATTGAGATAAACTGCGGCGGCAAAGGCGAGAACCGCCACGCCTGTATATTTGAGCTTCCGTCCCATCATCCCCTCCGGTCGTGCCTGGCAAATGGCTAGAAAGCGATTCCGGTGGATCTTTGGCTCATTTGGGGCTTTTATGGGTAAAGGCTCGCCTTCACGTTGCAGAAACCCTATGTTGACCCCGCAAAGCAGGGAGGTAGCGATGGCGGCGATTGTACTTTTTCATTCGGTCTACGGATTTCGGTCCCTTGAACGCGATGCTGCGGAGCGTCTGCGCGCGGGCGGCCATCAGGTGATCACGCCCGATCTCTATGAGGGCAGGGTAGGGCGCACCCTCGAAGAAGGCTTCGCCTTCAAGAAAGAGATTGGCTGGGCCGAACTTTGCAGGCGCGCTGAAAAGGCGGTCGCCGACTTGCCGTCCTCGGCCGTCCTCGGCGGCTTCTCCATGGGCGCAGGCGTAGCCGCAAGCCTCTGGTCGGGCCGACCGCAAGCAGCCGGCATTCTCTTGCTGCATGGTATCGCAGAAATTCCGGCCAATGCGCGCGAAGGCATTCCCCTGCAGGTCCATCTCGCAGAGCCCGACGAGTTCGCACCGGCGGACGAGGTAGCTCCGTGGCGCGCGCATGCTGCAAGAGCCAATATCGGCCTGGAGATTTTCCTCTATCCCGGCGTCGGTCATCTCTATACCGATCCGTCGCTGCCTGACTACGATGCAAAGGCGGCGGAGGCCACCTGGAGCCGCGTCGACGCTTTCCTCGCCGCGCTCTGAACCGGTCAGGAACCGTTCACCAGCTTCAGGATGAGCTGTTGGATGTTGCCGCCTTCGCTCATTTCCACGCGGTCGAAATCCCGGCCGCGCTGGCGCTGCTTGTTGGAGAGTTCCCCGAGCCGGACCGTCAGTTCGGGCCTGATCTTCTTGCAGCCGGGATCGTCAGGCACCGAGAAGCCGTTGCTCAGCGTCTCGATCTCCTTGACCATTTCGATGATCGTCTCGCCATGCCAACGCTCATGCGTGCGCACGCCGGTGATGAAGCTATCCCAGCTTGCCTTGGTGGCCGCCGGCAGGTCGTTTGGCGCTTTCGGCAGCGTGTAGATGATGGTGAGCTTCGGCTTTGCGAAAGTCAGCGTGCAGGCACTGCCCTGCTGTTCATATTTGCGCGTCCAGGTCAGCTTGAAAGTCGTATGCGCGATGACCCGTCCCGGCCCGACCTGCGGCCCGCGTTCGCCGATCGACCGGTAAAGCTCCATGCCGGTGCGGCCGGTGATTGCGTAAGCCTTCACTTCCTCACTCGGCTGCCAGTCGTTTGCCGCGGCCGCGGCAGGCAGCATCAGCCCGAGCGCCACCAATGCATATCCGAAAACAGTCTTCATACGCCTCTCGTTTGCTTACCCGCTGCAGCGCGGGCGAAGCTAACGAGGCTTGTGGGCGGATGCAATGGCGGGGCGACGCGCATGGCCCGCCTTCACTGCTAAATTTGGCGCTGCGTATCCCACTGGCGCAAAACACATTTCCCACTATCTTTGCTGTCATGAGACCAGACGCGCTGCTCTATCCCGCCCCCGAAGGGCTCTATTGCCCGGAAGGCGGCTTCTATGTCGATCCGGTGCGGCCGGTGGAGCGGGCGCTGATCACTCATGGCCATTCTGACCATGCTCGTCCGGGCCATGTGAACGTGCTCGCCACCCGCCAGACGCTGGACATCATGCGCATCCGCTACGGCGACGGCTTCTCGGCCAGCGAACAGCCGGTCGCTTTCGGGGAGGAACTCGTCGTCAATGGCGTGAAGGTGAGCTTTTATCCCGCCGGCCACGTGCTGGGCTCGGCCCAGATCGCCATCGAGAAGAATGGTACACGCATCGTCGTATCAGGCGATTACAAGCGCCGCCCGGACCCGACCTGCGAAGCCTATGTGCCGGTGCCCTGCGATGTCTTCATCACCGAGGCGACCTTCGGCCTGCCGGTCTTTCATCATCCCGATCCAATAGACGAGACCGGCAAGCTGCTCGCCTCACTGCGCCAGTTCCCCGAACGCACGCATCTCGTCGGCGCCTATGCGCTTGGCAAGGCGCAGCGCGTCATCCGCCTGCTGCGCGATGCCGGTTACAGCGAGCCGATCTACATCCACGGTGCCATGGAAAGGCTTTGCGATTATTACGTGAGCCAGGGCATCGATCTCGGCGAACTCCTGCCGGCCACCATCGAAAGCCGTGATAAGTCCGTCTTCAAGGGCGCCGTCGTCGTCGGCCCGTCCTCTGCCTTTGCCGACCGCTGGGCACGTCGCTTCAACGACCCGCTGCCTTCCTTTGCCTCTGGCTGGATGATGGTGCGYCAGCGCGCCAAGCAGCTCGGCGTTGAATTGCCGCTCGTCATATCAGACCATTGCGATTGGCCGGAACTGACCGAGACGATCACCGAACTTGCCCCGCAGGAAGTCTGGGTTACTCATGGCCGCGAGGAGGCGCTGGTCCGCTGGTGCGAGCTGCAGGGCATCAAGGCCAAGCCGCTGCATCTGGTGGGTTATGAAGATGAGGGGGATTGAGGATGGCGTTTGCGGCTGAAAACCCCTACCCAACCCCTCCCCACAAGGGGGAGGGGCTTTCGTGCCGCACCCTCGGCATTCCGTTTGCAGCGACCTGGAAGCATCTGCAGTTTAGCCCCTCCCACCTGTGGGGAGGGGTTGGGGAGGGGACTTTCTCCGAAGTCGGAGGTTCAATATGAAAGCCTTCGCCGACCTCCTAGACCGCCTGGTCCTCACCCCCAGCCGCAACGGCAAACTGAAACTGCTGACCGACTACTTCCGCGACACGCCGGACCCCGATCGCGGCTACGGCCTTGCCGCCATCGCCGGCACGCTCGAGGTGCGCGACGTCAAGCCCGCCATGCTGCGCGAACTGGTTCTGGAACGCATGGACGACGTGCTTTTTCGTTATTCCTATGACTATGTCGGCGACCTTGCCGAAACCATCTCGCTGGTCTGGGACAATGAGCGCGATATCGACCGTTCCGCGCTTGCCCAGCCGCGCCTGGGAGAAGTCGTCGTCAAGATGAACTCCCTCGGCCGCACCGAGGTGCGCAGCTTCGTGCGCGACCTGCTCGACCGTCTCGATTCCTCCGGCCGCTTCGCCTTCATCAAGCTTGCGACCGGGGCGCTGCGCATCGGCGTGTCCGCCCGCCTCGCCAAGCAGGCGCTGGCCGATCTCGGCAATAAGGATGTCACCGAGATCGAAACGCTTTGGCACGGACTGCAGCCGCCCTATGAAAGCCTCTTCAAATGGCTGGAGGGCGGGGAAGAAAAGCCGGTGCTTGCAACACCTGCGATTTTCCACTCGGTCATGCTCGCCAATCCGGTGGAGGAGGGCAATCTCGATGCTCTCGACCCCGCCGAATATGCCGCCGAATGGAAATGGGACGGTATCCGCGTCCAGCTTTCCCGCTCCGGTGAGACGCGCAGGATCTACTCCCGCTCCGGCGACGATATCTCCGGCGCCTTCCCCGATATACTCCAATCGATCAGCTTTGCCGGCGTCGTCGACGGCGAGCTTTTGGTCGGCGGTACGGCGCGCTCCAACAACCCGACCCGCACCTTCTCCGATCTGCAGCAGCGCCTCAATCGCAAGACGGTGACGGCAAAAATGCTGGAGGAATATCCCGCCTTCATCCGCGCTTACGACATGCTTTTCGACGGTGAGCAGGATGTGCGCGGCAAGAACTATATCGAGCGCCGCGACCGTCTCGCCGAAATCATCGAACACGCGCCTCACGACCGATTCGATCTGTCGCCGCTGGTGCCGTTCTCGACCTGGGAGGAGCTGGACGATCTGCGTGCCGCCCCGCCCGATCCCGTCATCGAAGGCGTGATGATCAAGCGCCGGGACAGCATCTATCAGGCCGGCCGCATGAAGGGGCCGTGGTTCAAGTGGAAGCGCAACCCTTTCAATGTCGATGCGGTGCTGATGTACGCCCAGCGCGGCCACGGCAAGCGCTCCAGCTATTATTCGGATTTCACCTTCGGCGTCTGGGCGGAAGGGGAGGACGGCGAACAGCTGGTTCCCGTCGGCAAGGCCTATTTCGGCTTCACCGATGCCGAGCTCGAAGTGCTGGACAAGTTCGTGCGTAACAACACGACCGAGCGCTTCGGACCGGTCAGGGCTGTCAGGGCCGACAAGGAATTCGGCTTTGTGGTGGAAGTTGCTTTCGAGGGAATCAACCGCTCTACCCGCCACAAGTCCGGCGTTGCCATGCGCTTCCCCCGCATCGCAAGATTGCGTCCCGACAAGCCCTCTTACGAGGCCGATCGCCTGCGCACGCTCATTGCTATGATCGACGCCAAGGCGGGTTGATGACATCTGCCTGCGCAACAATGACGCAGGCCCCCCGTTTTCAACAGCATGTGTATTGGCGGCAACGCGCTTCCGGTGCAGATTTTTTGAGCCGGGAAAATGATGGATGCCGCGTATGAACTCGCAAGAACGAAATGCTTTTTTCCGTCGACGCCGCGGTCTGCTTGCAGGCATGGCGGGCTCTCTTTTGCTGCCCAGCCTTGCGAATGCCTTCGATGTTCCCGACGTTCCAAGACTCGCCAAGCATGACTATGCTGGTGTCCGCCATCACTTCCGCACCAAACTGCTGCAGAAGGGGCCGGCGCCGGACAAATACGAGCCGCTGACGGCACCCGCCGATGCCGACCGGATCTTCTACCGCTCCGGCTACGGCGGCGAGCTGGAACTGACGGCCTGGGTTTCCAGATACAAGCGGGAGCATAAGGCCAAGCCCGGCATCCTCTTCCTTCATGGGGGCAATGCCATGGGCATGGGCCACTGGCAGCTCATGAAACCTTACGTGGATGCCGGTTATGTGGTGATGATGCCGTCCGTGCGCGGCGAAAACGGCCAGATGGGCAATTTTTCCGGCTTCTATGACGAAGTCGACGACGTGCTCGCCGCGACCGAGCGTCTGCGCCATCTGCCGGGCATCGATCCCGAGCGTCTCTTTATCGCCGGTCACAGCATCGGCGGCACGCTGACCATGTTGACGGCGATGAGTACGCGTCATTTCCGGGCGGCCGTGCCGATTTCGGGTAACGCGGACGCCTTCCGGTTCTTCAACCGCTACCCCGAAGACATTCGCTTCGACGATTCGAACGCGCATGAGTTCGAGGTGCGCACGGCGCTTTGTTATGCGCACAGCTTCAAATGCCCGGTGCGTGTGCTGCACGGCACGGAGGAATCGCATTTCAACGACCGGGCTGACCTGCTCGTCGCGCGCGCCCGTGCGGCGGGCACGCGTATCGAAGCTGACCTGGTCACCGGCAACCACACCTCGGCGCTTCCCGCCGAGATCGAACAGAGCATCCAGTTCTTCCACGGTGTCGCGGCCTGACAGCCGCCGGATGCTGATCCGGCAAGGGCCTGCATCCACTGCTTATTGGTGCCGTTTCGGCCTCTGCCACCAGCCTCGCGCCAGCCGCGAATGCCATCCTGCGAGCAGATATGCTGTCTCTGTTATCGCTGATGAGGGTGGTTTCATGAATTTTCTGYGCCGGGCTTTCCCGTTTGCCGGGCTCGCGGCTGCTGCAATGACGCTCAGCGGCTGCAATATTCTCATTCCGGATGTCGCAGCCGATTCGCCTGCGCGCTTCGTGCAGGAAATCTCCCCCGTCTTTTACGAGCCGCCGGGCGTCGATCCGCGCCGCGTCAAGCCGATACCCGACCAGCCGGTGCCGCAGACGCGCGAACTCTATAAGACCCAGTTCCACCAGACCTATGGCCTGCCGGTCAGCAATCCGCTGAACCTCAACATGGGCATGTACGGGCAGGTCAGGGACGGCGATTTCACGCTGCCGGCCATTCCCGCCAGCCGCATCCAGCCGGAATATCTGCGCCAGGAGGTCGATTACCAGACCAATGAGCGCCCCGGCACCGTCGTTGTCGATACCAAGGATCGCTTCCTCTATTTCGTCGAAGGCAATGGCAAGGCGATGCGCTACGGCGTCGGCCTCGGCCGCGAGGGCTTCGCCTGGAAGGGCCGCGGCGTCATCCAGTGGAAGCAGAAGTGGCCGCGCTGGACGCCGCCGGTTGAAATGGTTTCGCGCCAGCCGGAAGTCCGTCCCTTCTCCGCGGAAAACGGCGGCATGAATCCGGGCCTCGCAAACCCGCTCGGCGCCCGCGCCATGTATATTTTCAAGGACGGCCAGGACACGCTCTATCGCGTCCACGGCACCCCCGACTGGCAGTCCATCGGCAAGGCGGTTTCCTCCGGCTGCGTACGCATGCTCAATCAGGATGTGGTCGATCTCTATGACCGCGTGCCGGCCAAGTCCGAGATCGTTGTGATGTAGGGCTGCAACAGGGCAGGCGAGATCGTCTGCCCGGAGCCGGACACGTCTGCGTGATGCTATGGTTTATTCAGCATAAGCCGATAGATTTTTTCCTTGTCGATTTCGGCATTGGACGAATCAGGGGTCAGCTGCGCTTATGGCGAGCCCCGTATCACGAAGGAAATTAGTTCCGCGTCATGAGCCTCGATAAATCCCTCTCCCGTCGTAGTTTTCTTTCCTTTTCGGCTTTGACAGCGGCTTCCGCGCTGGCAGGCTGTGCCTCCACCTCGAATACGGTCGAGAATGGCGGCATGTCGATCAGCTACCGTTCGCCCTTCCGCGCGTTCCAGACGACGAGCGCGCCCGGCGAAGCAGAACTTGCCGTCATGTACGGCCCAATCGAAGACGGCGGTTTCCTGATCCCCGCCGTTCCCTACCAGCAGATCGATCCGCGCTACTATCGCCAGCAGGTCGTGGATCCGACCGGCCTGCCGCCCGGCACCATCGTCGTCGATACGCCTTCGCGCTTCCTCTATCTCGTTCAGCCCGGCGGCATGGCGATGCGCTACGGCGTCGGTATCGGCCGCGAAGGCTTCGCATGGGCGGGCAACGGCGTGATCCAGTGGAAGCAGAAATGGCCGCGCTGGAAGCCGCCGAATGAGATGGTCGCCCGTCAGCCGGAACTTGCGAAATACTCGATCGAGCGTGGCGGCATGGAGCCTGGCCTCTTGAACCCGCTCGGTGCGCGTGCGCTCTACATCTTCTCGAACAATGAAGATACGCTCTACCGCCTGCACGGCAACCCGGAATGGCGCTCTATCGGCAAGGCCGTCTCGTCGGGCTGCGTGCGCCTGCTCAACCAGGACATCATCGACCTCTACGATCGCGTTCCGAACAAGACCCCGATCGTTGTTTGGCAGTGAGGAACGGTCGGGCGAAGCCCGAGCAATCGATCCAGTGAATCGATTGCAGTGACGAACGCCCGAAGCGCAAGCGCAGGGCCGGAGGGTGCCTCGCCCAAAACACAAAACCGCCCAACACGGGCGGTTTTCTTTTGACTTGATAGTTACGCCGCCTCAGCGCAAATCCCAGCCTTGCACCCGGAAGCAAGCAGCGCCTTATCCGCCACCTCGACAAACAGCCGCCGAAACCACGCCGCCCGCTCATCGGCCCGGTCAACCCGCCGATAGAGCATGGACACCGGATCAGCCGGCAACTCGATCGGCGGCATCGAAACCTCGAGATGATGGAGCTGCGCCATGCAGCGCCCAAGCGATTCCGGCACGACGGCGATCGACGGCATGGCTCTGAGCGCCGGGGGAACAGCCGAATAGCGCGGCACGGTCGCCACCACATTGCGGCTCAGGCCCACCTTGTCGAGGGCCGCGTCCACTGCGGTGGTTGCACTGCCGACGAAGGAGATGGCGATGTGCGGCGCGGCGGTGAAATCCTCGACGCTGAGCGGTGGCTTCAGCTTCAATTGCTGCGGATCGTAGATGGCGATCGAACACTGCTCGAAAAGCGGCATGCGGACATGCCAGGAGGCCGGTTCGCTATGAACGGAAATGCTGAACTCGTACGCGCCGTCATCGAGCATCTGCGCCGCATCGCGCTTGTCGGCTGCGACGCCCACGAGCCGCGCAGCCGGCGCAAGCTCACGCAGCCGTGCGACCAGCGGGCCGAAGAAGGCGGTCTCCAGATTGTCGCACATGCCGACGCGGAATTCGCCCCGCCAGGTTGTCGGATCGAAACTCATCGGTGGGCGGATGGCCCGTTCGATGCCGGAGAGCGCATCCTCGATTGCCGGTGCGATGGCCAGCGCCCGAGCCGTCGGTTGCAGGCCGCGGCCGACCCGCACGAACAGTTCGTCGTCCAGTGCTTCGCGCAGCCGCTTGAGCGCGGCCGAAAGCCCTGGCTGGCCGAGCAGCAGCCTTTCGGCTGCGCGGCTGACATTGCGCTCCTGCATCAGCACCGAGAAGGCGAGCAGAAGGTTCAGGTCGATTTTGCGAAGGGTGGCGTCATTCATCATTATTGGTAATACCTGGCATGGCTACTATCAATTTGCAATAGGATTTGAAGCTGTACATTTTCTCGTTCCCTGCCGCCCGCCAGCCTCCCGGCGAAGGCGGCAGCAAAGAAGGAACTGAGATCGATGACCAATTCCCCATCTCGACGCGGAGCCAGCTTGGCATTGCTGCTGCTCTGCGCTGCGAACTTCCTTGACGCCATGGATGTTTCCACCATCGGGGTCGCCCTGCCTGCGATCCAGACCGAACTTGGTATGCCTGCAACCTCGCTTCAATGGGCCGTCAGTGCCTATGTGCTGGGTTATGGCGGCTTCCTGCTACTCGGCGGCCGTGTCGCCGACCTCTTCGGCCACCGCCGCGTCTTCCTTTGGTCGCTCGGCATCTTCGCGGCCGCCAGCATCGCCGGTGGCTTCGTGGACAGCGGGCCGACGCTGATCGCTGCACGTCTGGTGAAGGGCATTGCTGCCGCCTTTACCGCGCCGGCGGCACTTGCCTTGCTGCTCTCCGTCTTCGGCGAGGGCGAGAAACGGGCAAAGGCGCTCGGCGTCTTCGCCTCCACGGGCGCCACCGGCTTCGTGCTCGGCATGGTGCTCGGCGGTGCCGCCACCCTCGTGAGTTGGCGGGCAACGCTCGTCATGGGCGCTCCGGTCGCAATCCTCACGCTGGCGATCGCCCCCTTCGTCCTGCCTCCAGATGAACGGCGCGGCGAGGGACGCAAGCACTTCGACTGGGCTGGCGCGCTGACGATTACCCCCGGCCTTCTGCTTTTCGTCTTCGGCATCACCAATGCTGCGGCCGCAGGCTGGAACGATTTCTTCACCTGGGGTTCGCTCGTGGCGTCACTGGTGCTGATCGCTCTCTTCCTGATCGTGGAATCGCGCCATGTCGATCCCATGGTGCCGCTGCATATCTTCCGCAAAGCGAAGCTCAGCCATGCCAATGCCGTCGCCGCGCTGTTTCAGGGGGCCTATGTCGGCTTCCAGTTCATCGCAACGCTCTATTATCAGGATGTCATCGGCTGGTCGGCCTTTGCCACCGGCTTCTGCTTTGCCTTCGGCGGCGTCTGCGTCATGTTCCTTGCGCCGCGTTTTGCCACCGTTGCGCAGAACCGCGGCACGACCGGCCTGATGGCGGTCGGCGTCGGCCTGCAGGCAACGAGCTATATCCTCTGGGTGGCGCTGGTCGGCCACATCGATCCGATCATCCTGGTTGCTCTCAACCAGATCCCGCTCGGCGTCGGTTATGCCATGACCTATCCGGCAATCCAGGTTGCCGYTCTCTCTGATGTCGAAGAAGACAAGTCCGGTCTTGCCTCCGGCCTGCTCTTTGCCTCCTTCCAGATCGGCGGCGGCATCGTGCTCGCGGCGGCCTCCGCAATCTTCGCGGCTGCCCCGCATTTCGGCTGGGATCCTTACGTCGGCGGTATCGTGTTCGTGGCGCTGCTGGCGATCCTGATCACTCTGCTTGCCGCTGTCGGCCCGAAGACCGCAACAGTTCGACCGCAAGCCTATCAGGCAGCCGAGTGAGGTAAACTGCCCGCGCCGGCTTGGCGCGGGCATCCCGTTTCAGCCGGTGATCATGTCTCGGCCTATATGCTTGCGTTGAGATTGCCCCGCAGCCGGTGCAGCATGTCGCGCATGACGGCCATTTCCTCCAGCGTGCAGCCGATCGCCTCGCCGATCGAAGACATGATCGTATTGATCTCGCCCTTCATCGATTGACCTTTCGGCGTCAGCGACACGATGACCTGCCGCTCGTCGCGGGAATCGCGGGTGCGCCTGATAAGGCCGTTCTGCTCCAGCCGCTTGAGGAGAGGGGAGAGCGTACCGGAATCGAGATCGAGCTGCTCGCCGATCGTTTTCACCGGCAGTTCTGCCTTTTCCCAAAGCACCAGCATGACGAGATATTGCGGATAGGTGAGGCCCACCTTGTCGAGTATGGGCTTATAGGCGCGGGTAAAGGCGTGCGCCGTCGCATAAACTGCGAAACAGAGCTGCTTCTCCAACCGCTTTTCCTCTTCCGGTATCTCGATCACTTTCGCCGTTCTCGCCTTCATGTCTGCCATCCCCGAGGTCTTCATTGTCCTCTTTTCAAATTCCGAATGCAATTTGCAAAATTCACTTGCGTACAATTTAATTGCGCGTTATTAAAAACTCAACCCGAACGAACGGGGCCAACCAAAGGAGATTGTCATGCCTATTCTCTATACCACCAAAGCTTCCGCCACTGGTGGCCGCGCAGGCCGCGCCGTTTCCGAAAACGGTGTTCTCGACGTCACGCTGACCGTGCCGAAGGAACTCGGCGGCGACGGCGCAACAGGCACCAATCCCGAACAGCTTTTCGCGGCCGGTTACTCGGCCTGCTTCCTTGGTGCCTTGAAATTTGTAGCCGGCAAGGAAAAGGTCAAGATTCCCGAGGAAACAACGGTTTCCGCAACCGTCGGCATCGGCCCGCGTGAAGATGGCGGTGGCTTCGGCATCGAAGTTGCGCTGACGGTCAACATCCCCGGCGTCGATCGTGAAACCGCCGAAAAGCTCGCTGCCGCAGCCCACATCGTTTGCCCCTACAGCCACGCCATGCGCACCTCGACCGAAGTTCCGGTCACGGTTGCCTGATTATTCTGTGATATCGATCGACAAGGGCCGGGGCATCGCTCCGGCCTTTGCTTTTGAATTCAATGTATTGCTTGCCGCGTCGGGCCTGGAAGCTGGTCCGCATCGGTCAGCGTGCCCAAGAAGGCGACGATATCGTCGATTTCCGATTCCGTCAGTGCGGGTGGATCGCCGGGCTTGCGGCCGAAGGGCGGGTCCTGGTTGAGATTGTCCCAATAGACCTGCGGAACGTCATCATATTTGCGGATCGTGCCGTCGGCATTTTTCGGGTACCAGCGGCCGGGATCGCTGTCGCGCGTGGCGTAGAAGGAAACGACGTCACGCAGCGAATGGAAGTAGCCATTGTGGAAGAAGCTCTTCTTCAGCGCCACATTGCGCAGCGTCGGCGTGCGGAACAGCGCGCAATAGTCCGCCCGGTCCTTGAAGTCGGTACGCTCAGGTCCGCAAAGGCCGAGATCATGATAGTTCGGATTGCTGTTGGCCGGGATCGCCATGTTGCGCGGCACAGCCAGCCCTAGGAAGCCGAAATCGGAAAATTGCGGCGGCTCGCCGTCATTGGCGGGCTCGCTCAGATGGCAGCTTGAACAGTTGCCCTTGGCCGGATCTTCAAAGAGTTCGCGGCCATGCAACTCCTGCGCCGTCAGTGTGCCCTTGCCGGCGAGGAAGGCGTCATAGCGGCTGGAGTAGGGGTAGAAATCCGGCCCGCTCTGCTCGAAGGTGCTGAGCGCCTCAACTGCACCCTGAAAGGCATCCCCGGCATTGCCGAAGACATCCTGGCCGAAAATCGCCCGCAAATCCTCGGCATAGGACGCCTTGTTGAGCGAGGCGACGACCTCAGCTTCATCCTTGTTGCCCATTTCGAAGGGCGACAGCAGCGGGATCTTCGCCTGATCGGAGCCGTGGTCCACGCGCCCATCCCAGGTCAGGCCGCCGGTCGGCCCGTTGTCGATGCTCTCGTCGCCTTCGTCCTCGGAATCGTAGAAGTGTTCGGTGAAGGAGGGTGTGGCCTGCAGGTAGCGTAGCGTCGGCACGGCACGCATGCCCGGCTGGTCCATATGCGGCCCGCCCATTTCGACCGGCGTTGCGCCAGCCGGAGCGAAGCCATGATGTGGATCGTGGCAGGAGGCGCAGGCCTGCACGCCGGAGGCGGAAAGCGAGGCATCGAAGAACATTTTGCGGCCGAGCTCCGTAAGCGCTTCGGCGCGCGCATAGGCGTCGGCTCGCGACATGGGGCCGGGGTGCACGCCCCCGATGACGGTCGCGCTGCTTTGCCGCAGGGGCAGAAGGCTCAAACCGAGCGCGGTGGCGGCCAAACCGAGCGCCAGACCGGATCGCAAGAGCCAGATAATCTTTGCCGCCATATGAAAGATTCCAATGAGTTAACATCGTCTACCCCCATGATCGAACCTGACTGCAACAGATTGATGACGCGCGCCTTTCGACCGCAGGTGCGACCTGCCCAATGTCACAAAGTTGATAGACGGCGGGAATAGCGTCTCGCTTGCGCTCGGTCTTTCTATTTCCGCCGGGCGCTCCTCTAGCCACGCCCCCTTAGCCATGAGGTATCCCCCGCCATGACCAGACTGAAGTTCCTGCGCAATCTTTCGCTGGCCGGTTCGGCCCTGCTGCCGCTGGTATCAGCCACAGCCGCCCTTGCCGCACCTGCAGGCATGGACAAGATCGAGAATATCGTTGTCATCTACGCCGAAAACCGCAGTTTCGATAACCTCTATGGCAGCTTTCCGGGCGCCAATGGCCTCGCCAATGCCAGCGAAAGCCAGGCACGCCAGCTCGATCGCGACGGCGCGCCGCTGGCGGAGCTGCCGCCTTCCTGGGGCGGCCTGACCGCCAAGGGTGTGACGCCCGCAATCACCGAGGCGCAGTCCGCTCACCTCGCCAATGCCGTCTTCTCGATCGACGATCCCAGAGGCTTCGCGCAGGCGACAAATGTCATCACCCGTGACCTCTGGCACCGCTTCTATCAGGAGCAGATGCAGATCGACGGCGGCAAGAACGACAAGTTCGTCGCCTGGGCCGATTCCGGCAGCCTCGTCATGGGCCACTATGACGGCTCGATCCTGCCCATGTGGCAGGTCGCCAAGAAATACGTCATCGCCGATAATTTCTTCCAGGGCGGCTTCGGCGGCTCCTTCTTCAATCACTTCCAGTTGATCTGCGCCTGCGCGCCCTATTATGCCGATGCGGACAAGAGCCCGGCCAAGCCGACCATCGCCAAGGTGGATGCTGACGGCATCTCGCTGATCCCGGCCGACAACGGCCCGAAATCGGCCCTCGACGGCGCTCCGAAATTCGTCTCCGACGGCAACCTCACGCCGGATTTCTACGCCGTCAACACCATGCAGCCGCCTTACCAGCCGAGCGCCAACGCCCCTGCCAAGGATGGCGATGCCGCCTACGCCGATCCCTCGCAGCCGAACACCTTACCACCGCAGCACGAGATCACCATCGGCGACCTGCTATCGCTGAAGGGCATCACCTGGGCCTGGTATGGCGGCGCCTGGCAGGCAGCCCTCGACGGCAAGAACGCCACGCCTGTGCCGAACTTCCAGTTCCATCATCAGCCGTTCAACTATTTCGCCAATTTCGCGCCGGGCACGCCCGCCCGCGCCGAGCATCTGAAGGATGGCGGCCTCGGCGGCGAAGCCTTCACGAAGGATATCGACGACGGTAAGCTGCCGGCCGTTTCCTTCTACAAACCGCAGGGCAACCTCAACGAGCATGGCGGTTATGCCGATGTTTCGAGCGGCGACCAGCACCTCGCGGACTTGGTCTCGCATCTCGAAAAGAGCCCGCAATGGGAGCACATGCTGGTCATCGTCACCTATGACGAAAACGGTGGTTTCTGGGATCACGTTGCCCCGCCGAAGGCCGATCGCTGGGGGCCGGGCAATCGCATCCCGGCCTTCGTCATCTCGCCCTACGCCAAGGGCGGCATGGTCGATCATACCCAGTACGACACGACCTCGATCTTGCGCCTGATCACCGCCCGATACGACCTGCCGGTTCTGCCGGGCCTGCTCGCCCGCGACAAGGCGCTTGCGTTGAACAATGAGCCGCCGATGGGCAACCTGACGGCAGCGCTTGATCTGACGCGCTGATCGTCGCGACAACGCTATGTCTTCTCCCCACAGATTGGGGAGAAGACTTCGACTTCCGGATGTTTATCCGTTGAGCGTCCGCATGCCGATTTCGCCGTAGCGATCTCCGACGGCGCGGGGCAGGGCCCTGGCGATTTCCTCGATATCTCCAGGTGTAAGATCAACGCCAGCCGCTCCAAGATTCTCGTCCAGTCGCGCGCGGCGGCGGGTGCCGGGAATGGGCACGATATTTTCGCCCTGAACCATCACCCACGCGAGAGCCAGTTGCGCCGGTGTAGCGCCCTTGCGGCGCGCAATCTCTTCGAACACGGCGACGAGTTCGAGATTGCGCCTGAAATTGTCACCCATGAACCACGGCGAGGTCCGCCTGTAGTCATCGGGCGCGAGTTCATCGACGGACTTGATCGCGCCGGACAGGAAGCCGCGTCCGAGCGGCGAATAGGCCACAAGCCCAATCCCGAGTTCACGAAGCGTCTGCAACACGCCGTCTTCCGGATCGCGCGACCATGGTGAATATTCGCTTTGAACGGCGGTAATGGGATGTACGGCGTGTGCCCGGCGGATTGTGTCAGCGCGGGCTTCCGACAGGCCGATATGTCTGACCTTGCCGGCTTCGACGAGCTCCTTCATCGCACCCACTGTCTCTTCAATCGGCGTATCGGGATCGACACGGTGGAGATAGTAGAGATCGATATGGTCGACGCCGAGCCGCCATAGAGACCCTTCGCAGGATGCTTTTGCATATTCGGGCCGTCCGTTGGCCGTCTGGGCGCTGACGCCTGGTATCGCTCCAGCTGCGCGCACGATGCCGAACTTGGTTGCCAGCACCACTTGGTCGCGCCGGTCCTTGATCGCCTCCCCCACGAGTTCCTCGTTGGTGTGCGGGCCATAGCTATCGGCCGTATCAAGCAGGGTTACGCCACGATCAAGCGCATGGTGGATCGTGGCGATCGCCTCGCCCCTGTCGGCGGCGGTCGCGCCATAGGCCCAGCTCATACCCATGCAGCCGAGTCCGATCGATCCGACCTCAAGTCCTTGCCCGAGCCGGCGTGTCTGCAACGTTCCGTTTGTCATCTCTCATCCTTTCATCTGCCTCTTCGTAGGAGGCGATTTTGCCGTCGAGGACGCGAAGGCAGGTTTCGAGATCGGCCACATGGGCCCGGACACGCTCACGATGCTCCCTAAGCATCTCGCGACGCTCGCTGAACGTTGCTTTCCCGCGACCGGCAAGCTTTGCATAAAGCAGCATGTCGCGGATCGGCATTCCGGTCGTCTTCAGACGGCCGAGAAACTCGATCCAGGAAAGGATTGAAGCGTCGTAGTCGCGTTGTCCGGATCTGTCGCGGTCGGCATAGGGGAGCAGGCCGATACGCTCGTAGTAACGTAGCGTATGAGCCGACAGACCGCAGCGTTTTGCGAGGTCACTGATCTTCATGAGACACCTGTTCTCGTCACGACGCCAAGGAAGCTACGGCTTCGAGCGCACTCTAAGTCAAGAGGCTTTTTGCAGCTGATTTACAGCCGTCTTATCCCGAGCTTTGTAAGATCACGCGAGAAACTGCAGGTCTCGCCTCAGTCCATCCGCATCGCCATTTGGCAGCTTCGCTTCCAGTGTCGCATGCGTGTTCTCCCATATCGGCAGCGCCTTCTGCAGCGCAGCCCGCCCATCATCCGTCAGGCAGAGGAGGCGACCGCGCCGGTCTCTCGGGTTCGGCACCACATTGACAAATCCCTTGCGCTGCAGCGGCTTCAACGCCGCCGTCAGCGTCGTCTGGTCCATGGCGAGCAGGCTTGCGACCGGCCCCATCGGCGGCGGCTCCGGCCGGTTGAGGGACATCAGCAGGGAGAATTGGCCGTTGGTCAGGCCGACAGGCCGCAGCGCATCATCGAACAGCCTAGCAAGCGCACGTGCGGCGCGCTGCACATGCAGGCACAGGCACGTGTCCCGCACCAGAAGCGTCGTGGAAAAAGGAATCGCGATCGGGTTTGACATGATCTATTTCTATTGATATCAATCTATTTAGTCAAGAAGAGGAGACTATCTGCCGGAAAATGCCGGCAGCGCCGGAGGAGGGCGCAGATCATGTTGAACAAGGTGACTCAAAATCCCGTCGTTTCCCGCGAGGAGTGGCTTGAAGCTCGCCGAGCTTTGCTCTTGAGAGAGAAAGAGGCGACCCATCTGAGAGACAAGGTGAATGCCGAACGCATGGCTTTGCCCTGGGTGAAGGTCGACAAGGACTATACGTTCGACACGCTGCAGGGGCCGAAATCGCTCGCCGACCTTTTCGATGGCCGCAGCCAGCTGATGGTCTACCACTTCATGTTCGGCCCCGAATGGGAGGCCGGTTGCCCCGGCTGCTCATTCCTCGGCGATCATCTCGATGGCACGCTGCCCCACCTCAACCATCACGACGTGACACTCGTTTCCGTAGCCCGCGCGCCGCTCGCCAAGATCGAGGCCTATAAAAAGCGCATGGGCTGGAATTTCCCCTGGGTTTCGTCCTTCGGCAGCGATTTCAACTTCGATTATCACGTATCTTTCACGCCCGAGGATCTTGCCAAAGACAAGGTCTTTTATAATTTCTCTCCGATAGCACCCGCTGACGCCAATGATGAACTGCCCGGACTTTCGGCCTTCTACAAAAATGAGAAGGGCGAAGTGTTCCATACCTATTCGAGCTATGCCCGAGGCGCGGAGGAAATCCTTGGAACATTGATGATCCTGGATCATGCCCCCAAGGGTCGCAACGAAGATTCGACCATGGATTTCGTGAAGCGTCACGACGAATATGAGAAAGCCACCCAAGCTTCATCCTGCTGTCACTAGACCCAGCCAACCATCATCCGGAGGAGAAGGACGATGAAGACTGCAGAAGTGCTGAAGGAGCATGCTTTCCTGGAAAGAATGGTGGGTGATTGGACCGTCGCCGCTTCAGACATGACCGGAGATAAGCCTTGGGACGAGACCGTGCGCTCCCTGCAAGGTATCTGGTTCATTGCCGAAGGGGCCGGTGAAATGAGCGACGGCAAGCAGGCAACGACGATCCTTACCCTCGGCTACGACTCGAGTAAAAGCAAATATGTCGGCAGCTGGATCGGCTCGATGATGGACTACATGTGGACCTATGAGGGCGAGATCGAGCCCCCRGGTAACGTTCTGTCGCTCTACACCAGGGGCCTGGCTTTCGAAGGCGATGGCCTTGCCGACTATCGCGAGCAGATCGCCTTTCTCGACGACAACGTCAGAACCTTCACATCGAGCGTCAAGGAAGCTGACGGCACCTGGAAGCAGTTCATGGAAGTCAAATATACCCGCAAGGGCTGAAATCGCCGGGGCACATCAAGGCCAATTCCAGCAAGAGTGCGAGAGCGGTTTTGCGTCCGGAATTGCTTGAAAACAAGAGACAGAACTCAAGCGTGGACCGAGGAGGACACGATGTCCAATACGCATGGCAAGTTCATATGGTGCGAACTGATGACGCCGGATCCGGATGCGGCGGCGAAATTCTACGGCTCGGTCGTGGGCTGGACGTCGGGTAAAATGCCGGCGGCAGACCAGCCGGAATACACCATCTTCGAAGCAAACGGCGTCAGGGTCGCCGGCATGATGCCCTTTCCGGCAGAGCTGGAAGGGCAGGGCATTCCGCCGAACTGGACCGGTTATGTCGCCGTAGACAATACTGATCAATCGGCACGCGACTTCTCGGCAAACGGCGGTACCGTCCGCCGCCAGCCGGCGGATATTCCAGGCATAGGCCGCTTTGCCGTCGTAGCCGATCCTGATGGAGCAGTGCTCTGCATCATGACGCCGCTGCCGATGGAAAATCCGCCGCCGGAACTGCCTTACGACACGCCCGGCCATGTCGGCTGGCGCGAGCTCTACGCCAATGACGGCGCCAAGGCCTTCGACTTCTATTCCAAGCGCTTCGGCTGGACGAAGGATCAGGACTTCGACATGGGGCCGATGGGCATCTACCACATTTTTGCCGCGCAAGGAAAACAGACCGGCGGCATGATGACCCGTCCGCCGGAAGTCGGCATGGCCTTCTGGTCCTATTACTTCACAGTGCCGACACTCGACGCCGCGATCGAGCGCGTCAATGCCGGCGGCGGCAAGGTCGTCAACGGCCCTATGGAGGTCCCCGGCGGCTGGGTCTGTCAGGCGATAGATCCGCAAGGCGCCTATTTCTGCCTATCGGCGGGCAAGCGGTAGGTGTTGTGTTAATGGAGGCACGCATCTCGCGTGCTTCCTCGTTTCTGTAACGAATACAGGAACGAGGGCAGGGAAGGGTGTGCTGTGTGGCCCCCTCATCCGCCTGCCGGCACCTTCTCCCCGCTGGGGAGAAGAGACTCGTGGAGAGGGCTTACCTAGTTCAGCCCGGTGCCTGGGGCAAAGGCGGGCGGCATAACCCTTCTCCCCAGCGGGGAGAAGGTGCCCGAAGGGCGGATGAGGGGGCCACACGGCACACCAGAAGACGAAAACCCGTCTCCAAGCCCAGTTATCCCGCCCCACCCACACTCGCAAAGAACCCTTCCGGGCTTTCCACTTCCACCAGTTTCTTCCGCTCGATCAGCCAGAAGCGGTTGCCCACCGCCCGCACAAAGCTACGATCGTGAGAGACGAGCAGGCAGCTCGCCTCCTGCGCCATCAACTCGCCTTCCAGCGCTTCCTGCCCCTCGATGTCGAGGTGGTTGGTGGGTTCGTCCAGCAGGTAGAAATTCGGCTGCGTCAGCCGCAGCACCAGCATGCCGAGCCGTGCCTTCTGCCCGCCGGAGAGCAGCTTCACCGGCTTGCCCTGCATCTCGATCGTCATGCCGGCACCGGCAAGCAGCGAGCGCGCCCGTTGGTCGCCGACATCGAAGCGGCGGATGATCGTCTGCAGCGGCGTATCCGCATCGCTGAGATCGGCAAGCAGCTGGTCGCCATAACCGAGCACAAGCGAGGGCGTCGCCTTGATGCCCGCCTTTGCCGTTTCCGGCTCGGCGATCGCAGCCCGCAGCATGGAGACCAGCCGCGACTTCCCGGCGCCGTTGAGGCCGAGCAGCACGATGCGGTCGCCTTGGCAGATGAACTGCTTTCCCGTGCGAAAGAGTAGCGTGCCGTCAGGCGTGGTGACCTCCGCGTCCTCAAGTGTGACAAGAACCTTGGCATGCGTGCCGCGATTGGCGAGGCGGATTGCGCCTGCCGAACGTTCGAGATGGGCAGGTTTGGTGGCCTCCTCCAGCTTCTCGGCACGCTGCTTCAGTTGCTTCGTCTTCACGACCAGCAGATCGCTGCCGGAATTGATGCCGATATTGTTGAGCTTCGCCGCCTGTTTGCGAAGCTGCTCGACCGTCTTCATGTCCTTTTCGTATCGCCGCGCATCGGAAGCATCCGCCTCGTCGAGCGCGGTGCGCGCCCGGCTGTAGGGCAGGGAGAAGACAGGCGATTGCTCTGGCCGCAGGAAGAGTGTCCGGTTGGTGGTCGCATCGAGAAAGGCACGGTCGTGGCTGCAGATGATAACGGGCGTGTCCCGCGGCAATGCGTTCAGCCAGCCTTCCAGCCGCGCGATCTTTTCGAGATCGAGATGGTTGGTCGGCTCGTCGAGCAGCAGCACGTCCGGCTCGTTCACCCATGTGCGGGCGATCAGCGCCAGCCGCTGCCATCCGCCGCTGAGCTGTTTTAGCGGTCGCTCGCGCAGCTCCTCCGGCACTTCGAGCGATTCCAGCACGACGTCGGCGCGCCAGCTCTCGCTTTCGGCCTGCTCAGGCGGAAGGGCCAGAAGCACAGCGTCACGGAAAGTGGCGTCGAGAAGGGCCGGCGACACATTCTGCTCCACATGGCCGATGGTCAGCCCGCGCGCCTTGGTGATCTCGCCTTCGGTCGGCTCCAGCGTCGCGGTCATGAGCCGCAACAGCGTGGATTTGCCGCGTCCGTTCGCGGCCACGAGGCCAATCCGGTCGCCGGCATTGACGACGAGATTGAGCTTCGAAAACAGCGGCGCCGACAGCACGATACCGAGATTGCGGATATTGATGAGGGTCATGATCGTATCCTGGTCTTGCCAATCGATCGCACCTATCCGGGGCTTCAGCCATCAACGGAAAAGCGCGTTTTGCTTGGCGGATTATGAAATGCTTGCAGCTCGAATGGCGGGCATTGAGGTGCAGCAGTGCCACAAGGGGCGGACCAGGAAGAGATTTGCGAGAAACGGTCTCTGGTCAGCCCTGCAAACGCATCTGCAGGGCGTTGACTGGGCCACGCTGGCGATGATGCCGGAAATACATATTCACGCGCGGCCCTCCTTTCTTTCTCGATTTCAAGACGGAAATACCATTGCTCGCGGTTGGAAACAAGGGATCATGATAGCAGTAAACACGCTCAGATGGTATGAAAGGTCATCATCATCCGGGATTGGGGGACGCGGGATGATTTCCATTTCGAGGGCAGGCAGTACAGAGGATTTCGTGGTTGCCGCCGGCTTCTGCGAGGCGCTCGGTGCCCTGGATGTTGAGATGGGGCGTGATCATGGCGTTCCTGCCGAGATCGTCATGACGCTTTTCCACGGCGAAAATCATGAAAGCCTCGCCCGGAAATACAGTTCCAACGAAGCGATGATGTTTCTCGCCAGATGGGAGGGAGCACCGGCAGGCTGCATCGCGCTCGCACCATTCGAGGCCGACGCCATGGAGATCCACAAATTCTACGTGGATCCCGCCTTTCGCGGCCGGGGCATCGGCAATGTGCTGATGCAGCGGGTGTTCGACGAAGCGAAGAAGATGAGCAAACGCACCACCATGCTCGTCAATACAGCCGCCTATTTGAAGAGCGCACTCTCCCTCTACGAAGCCTTCGGTTTCGTCCACTGCCCCCGTTTCACACCGTGCCTGCCGAAATCAGCCACACCGAAGTCTTCATGTCGCGGCCGCTTTGATCCCGACACAATCGCTGCCTAGCGATGTCAGGATATTTTCAAGGGAGGCGGCATGCTCATCGCCCATCTGCCGGCAGGCTATATTCTTGGAACTGCCGCGCGACGCAGAGCGTCGTCCCCTGCCATCATCGCGGCGGCTCTGATCGGCAGTGTCGCGCCGGATTTTGACATGGCCTATTTCTACGCGTCGGGCGGCAAGATCCATCATCATGCCTATATCACGCATTGGCCGCTCTTCTGGCTTGTCTCGGCGATCCTGATCCTGCCGCTCCTGAAGTGGCTGCGCCCGGCCTGGCTTCCGGCAGGTTGCGTCTTCTTCGCAGCCGCCATGCTGCACATGGTCATGGATACGGTCGCGGCACCGCTCTATTGGTTGGCTCCTTTTTCGTTCCGTGAATTTGAGCTAGTTCGAGTAACGGCAACCCATTCCAACTGGATCATCAGCTTCCTGCTCCATTGGACATTCCTGCTGGAAATTTCCATCTGCCTTTCGGCGCTCGCACTGTTCCTGATGCGCCGTCGCATATGGCCGCCGTGTCGCCGACATCTGCCCACCGGCCCCATTCCGGAACATGGCGCGCAAGTTAGCGGTTATCGCAAAGGCCGGAACGCGCCCTGATCCCAGCCGGATGCATTTCGCCTGGCTGTTTGCCACACTAGTTGCACAGCATCGTGTGATCGTTATAAGCGGCCGTCGATGGACTGAGGAAATTCCTGATCGAGGGCGAATGCAATGGCGGGTGGTGACGACGAATATGTTTATGACGAGGCGACGGGCGAATGGCGCCCGGCTTCCGAAATGGCCGCAGCTGCACAGGCTGCGTCCGAGGTTCGCGACGCCGCCGGAAACGTGTTGAAGGACGGCGATTCCGTCACGTTGATCAAGGATCTCAAGGTAAAGGGCGCCAACCAGACCTTGAAGCAGGGCACGGTCATCCGTTCCATCCGTCTGACGGATAATCCGGAAGAGATCGACTGCCGTCACGATACGATCAAGGGCCTCGTCTTGCGGACGGAATTCGTCCGCAAGCGCTGACCTGACCTATCTGCTACCGCTTCAGGCTTCCCAATATGCCCCGCACCAGCGCCCGGCCGACCTGGGTGGCCACCGTACGCGCCACACTCTTCATGGCTGCTTCCACGACTGTTTCGCGCTGGTAACCGGAGCGGCCGCGTGATTGGCCGCGATCTGTAGGCTTGTCGTCATCGCTGCCGCCGAAGCCGGGCAGCGTCCAGCCGGAGGTCGTGCTGCCCTCCTGCGGCGCCGGGGCCTCTTCCTGCGCCCGCTTGGCAGCCTCGGAATCGGCGGCTTTCTTGGCACGTGCTGCGAGCAACTCGAAAGCAGATTCGCGGTCGACATCCTCGTCATAGACGCCGAGCACGGGGCTATGGTCCATGATCTGCTGGCGCTCGGCATCGTTCACAGGTCCGACGCGGCCTGACGGCGGCCGGATCAGCGTGCGTTCGACGATCGAAGGTGCCCCCTTGGCTTCGAGCGTGGAGACGAGCGCCTCGCCGGTGCCGAGATTGGTGATGACGGTCGCGCAGTCGAAGGCCGGATTGGGGCGGAAGGTATCGGCCGCCGTCTTCACCGCCTTCTGCTCGCGCGGCGAATAGGCGCGCAACGCATGCTGCAGGCGGTTGCCGAGCTGGGCGAGCACCGTTTCCGGCACGTCGAGCGGGTTCTGCGTCACGAAATAGACGCCGACCCCCTTGGAGCGGATGAGGCGCACCACCTGCTCGACGCGCTCGGTCAGCACCTTCGGCGCGTCGTTGAAGAGCAGATGAGCCTCATCGAAGAAGAAGACCAGCTTCGGCTTGTCGGGATCGCCAACCTCCGGCAGCTCTTCGAAAAGCTCGGAGAGCAGCCACAGCAGAAAGGTGGCGTAGAGGCGCGGGTTCATCATCAGCTTGTCGGCGGCAAGCACCGAGATCTGCCCGTAGCCATTGTTCGAGGTGCGCATGATGTCGGAAATCTTCAGCGCCGGCTCACCGAAGAAATGCTCGGCCCCCTGCTGCTCCAACACGAGAAGTGCGCGCTGGATCGAGCCGACGGAAGCCTTGGAAATCAGGCCGAACTGGTTGGAAAGCTCGGAGGCATTTTCGCCCATGTAGTTGAGCAGCGCCGTGAAATCCTTGAGATCGAGCAGCGGCAGGCCGGCCTTGTCGGCGATCTTGAAGGCGATATTGATGACGCCTTCTTGCGGCTCGGAGGCATCCATCAGGCGGGCCAAGAGCAACGGCCCCATCTCGGCGACGGTCGTGCGAACCCGGTGGCCTTTCTCGCCGAAGAGATCCCAGAAGATGACCGGAAACTGCTCGAATTCATAATCGGTAAAGCCGATCTGCTCGGCGCGCGTGGTGAGAAAATCCTTCGGCTCGCCCTTGGCGGCGATACCCGAAAGGTCGCCCTTTATGTCGGCGGCGAAAACCGGCACGCCGGCCCTCGCAAAGCCCTCCGCCAGCACCTGCAGCGTCACCGTCTTGCCGGTGCCGGTGGCGCCGGTCACGAGCCCGTGGCGATTGCCGAATTTGAGGTCGAGATATTCGCCCTTGTTGATGCTGTCATCAGGATTGCGGCTTGCGCCGATGAAAATCTTGCCGTCCTCGAGCATGTAAAAATGTCTCCTCGGTCGATGCCGCAGCTCAGTTCCAGAATATGCGAGGATCCTCTTTTCGCACATTCATGCAAATATCGTTTCTCTGTTATAAGCAGGCGACGGGAGACGGACAACTGTCTGCGTTAAAAGGAAAAGCAGAAGCGGATACCGCAAAGAGAGCCGCTTGAGTTGCCGCCTCGATTCGATTACGTTGACGTTGACGTTAACGTCAAAACAGGAGGCAGACGATGAATGAGATTGTGACTGAAATCGCCAATCGCGTGGGTATTGCGCCTGATCTGGCCGAAAAAGCGCTCGGCATGATGCTCGGCTTCCTGCAGCGCGAAGCGGCCGACGGCCCGGTCGCCGAGATGATCGAAAAGATCCCCGGCGCCACCGAACTCGTTGCCCAGTTCAACGGCGAAGGCTCCGGCGGTGGCGGCGGTCTGCTCGGCGGCCTGATGGGCGCGCTCGGCGGTGGCGGCATCATGGGCCTCGGCCAGCAGCTGATGAGCGAAGGCCTCGGCATGAGCGAGATCACCTCGCTCGCCAAGGAAACCATCGCCATTGCCAGGCAACATGCCGGCGACGATGTGGTCGACCAGGTGGTCGCCTCCGTGCCAGGCCTCAGCCAGTTCGTCTAGGACGATCCATCATTTCGATAAGCCCCCGGCTCCGTCCGGGGGTTTTGTTTTTAAAGCTTTTCCATCTTTCATTTTCGTGTGTTTTTATGACCGACGCATCCTCCATCAAAGCGCTGCTGCCAAAGGCTGCCGGCCATCAATTCGTGCTCTATGGCGATTCCTGCTCGGGCGTTGCCGGCGCCCTGCACGAGCGGACCTTTGCATCGGTGAATGCCGTCCTGCGCAGGCTTGAACCGCAGCCGCAATTCATTCTCTTTCCCGGCGATGAGATCATAGGCCTGACGGCGGATGAAGCCTCGTTGCATGCCCAATGGCGGCATTGGCTTGATGTCGAGATGGCCTGGCTCGACCGCACCAAAATTCCGATGTGGCACACGACCGGTAACCACACGACCTATGACGAGATGAGCGAGGCAATCTTTCGCGGCACGCTCGGCCTTCCGGCAAACGGACCGGCGGGGCAGGAGGGGCTGGCCTATTGGGTTCGCCGCGGCGATCTGCTCATGGTCTTCGTCCATACGCTATGCAGCGGTCTCGGCGGCGAAGGTCATGTTGAAACGGAGTGGCTGGAAGCGACGCTGAAGGCGCATGCCGATGCCCGCTACAAGCTGGTGCTCGGCCATCACCCGGTCTTTCCGGTCAATGGTTACGCCGGCGCCTATCAGCGCGAGATCGGCCATGAATATACCGAGCGCTTCTGGGATATTCTCGTAGAGGCCGGCGTCTTTGCCTATTGCTGCAGCCATATTCTGGCCTTCGATGTCCAGGCCCATCGCGGCGTGCTGCAGATCTGCACGGCGGGTGCCGGCACGGCGCACCGGATGCCGGAAGGCGTCGAATATCTCCATTGCATCCAGGCAGCGCTCGATGAGGATGGCTTGCGCTATCAGGTTCTCGATACTGAAGGCACGGTACGCGAACGCCTGCAATGGCCTCCTATGCCTGCGGGCGAGGACAAATGGCATGGCATTGTTTACGGGATAAGCGAAGCGCGCTGGTCGGGCCCGGTGGGCACGGACCGTATCGTCGAATTCCGCCTGGGTGGCCGGACGGCGCCTGAGCCCTGCGCATCGCAGCAGACGATCTTTTCGGCTTTCGGCGAAAAAGGGCTGGCACCGCTATGGCTTGGCCTGCGTGGCAGGCAGCAACAACTGACGCTCATCCTCGGCCGCGATCCCGGCCGAAGCCCCTACTATTTCTTTGGCCCAGACCTGCCACCCGGCGAGGATTTCACTCTTCAACTCCTCCTGCATAGCGGCATGGGGCCAGGTGGGGTGCTCTGGCGCGGGACAGGCAGCGAGGCCTGGTCGTCCTCTGAAGCAATTGCCTCGACAGGATTCGAGCGCCTTGTCTGGCCGTCTCGCTGGAGCGTCGGTCATGGCCAGAAAGGTGAGGGTGATCGGCCGTTCATGGGGGAAAGCCTGAACCTGCATATTGCAGGTTGAGGAAGACACGGGTGGTTTCCTGTTCCTCTCAGCTCTAAAGTCGGTTATTCGGCCTTTCTGAATATCATCTAGGGAAGGGCGGATGAACGGAAGCGATCGATCGTCATCGGTGCTGAGAGAGCATTTCGAGCAGCACAGGACCAAACTGAGCCGTTCAGAGCTGGCCGTGGCGGAGCATCTGGTGAAGATGCCGATCGACGTGCTGATTTTTCGCAGCGCCGAGGAGATCGCCGCCGAGACCGGCACCAGCGATGCGACGGTCATCAGGACTGCCAAGCGTCTGGGTTTTACCGGCCTGCCGGAGCTGAAGCGGGTATCGGGCCGGGTCATGGCGCGCACCATTTCCACCAGTGAGCGTCTGGAGCAGCGCTTTCGCGCAACCGGTGACGATCTGGAAAAGGTTGCCGGGCAGATGTTTGCGACCGCCCGCGAAGTGCTGAGCTCCACCGAGGAGCAGATCGACGGCGCAATGCTCGCCTCTGCCATTTCGGTCATCGAGGAGGCCGACACTGTCTGGTGCATCGGCATGGGCACCGCCGAGGTCGAAGCACGCCATTGCGCGATTGCTCTCAGCCGCGCCGGCGTGCGGACCCGCTGTTCCGGGGCGTCGGGCTTTACGCTTGCCAATGAGCTGATCGATGTCAGGCCTTCTGATGTCATCGTCATGTTCCATGCCGTGCGCGAGACCGCTGAACTCAAGCTCATCGTCCGGCAGATCCAGGATATCGGCTGCAAGATCGTTCTGGTCTGCGGCGTGCAACTGCGCGCGACATATGCCGATAAGGTTTCGGCCGTTTTGACCTGCATCGGCGCGCCCTCCAGGCTTGCAAGCTGGAGCATCGGCGCCATCGTCATCGCCGATCTCCTTGTTTATGGAGTCGCGGTCCGCAACCAGCAGCGGGCGACGGATGCCAAGCGCCGGCTCGCCGACCTGCGGGATCAGGCACTCAGGAACGATTGAGTTTCCCGGCAAATTCTCGGCATTCCCGGCGCATGAAAATAAACATGAGGAATAGAGTTATGTTTATTGAAATGCGCACTACAATATTGTAGTGAACGCGACATTGACGTCGTGAGCGGCGTCGACTGTCGGGGTTATCGCATGACGTGCCTGTTCAATTGCAGCAAGACGGCGATACGCCGTCCTTTCGCCTATGAGACCGTGCCCAGACACCGGCGCCCGCCGAGCGGCTAATATCAGATAATCCTTCAATAAAAACCGTCACTTGCACTGGAATGCCCGGCATTTCCGGCAAGGCGGCCTGTTGTCGAAATTCTCCTTTTCAAACGCCTACGGAAAATCCCCATGTTTGCCCCCAAATTCCAAGGAAAGCATCTCGCTCTCACCGTCGCCCTTCTGGCCTCCGCTACATCGACACTCGCACAGGAAGCTGCCAGCGGTGTGACCCAGCTCGAAACGATCAAGATCACCGGCAACTGGCTGGAGGAGCCGAACGAGGACAAGGTGCTGAAACATCCGGGCGCCCGCACGATCCTGGATCGCGAGCAGTTCGAAGAGCGTGGCGCACAGGATATTCGCGATGCGCTGAATCAGATCCCCGGTGTTCAGGTACAGGAGGCCAACGGCACGGGCGGCAGCGATGTGTCGCTGAACCTCGGCGTGCGCGGCCTGACTTCGCGCCTTTCGCCGCGCTCCACCGTGCTGATGGATGGCATTCCGCTGGCCTATGCGCCTTATGGCCAGCCGCAGCTTTCGCTCTTCCCGCTGACACTCGGCAACGTCGAAACGATCGACGTCGTCCGTGGCGCAGGTTCCGTGCGCTACGGACCGCAGAATGTCGGCGGCATCATCAATTTCGTCACCCATCCGATCCCGGAGGATTTCACCGCACGCTTCTCCTCGGGCGCAGAGATCGCCGGTAACAACGGCCACGTGAAGGCGACCCCGAACTTCCTGATCGGCGGCACGAATGATGACGGGCTCGGCGCTGCGATCCTCTATTCCGGCATCCATGGCGAGGGTTATCGCGACGCCAACGACCGCACCGATATCGACGATATCATCGCCAAGGGCAGCTACGAGTTCTCAGATACGGACAAGCTCGGCATCCAGTTCCACCACTACGAGGGTGAGGGCAAGATGCCCGGTGGCCTGACGAGCGCCCAATATGATGCCGATCCCTATCAGTCCACCCGTCGCTATGATGATTTCAGCGGCCGCCGCAACGATATCTCGCTGCGCTACCAGCATGATGACGGCGACAACAATTTCGAAGTGCTGACCTATTATGTGGATTCCTTCCGCACCAGCAATGTCGAGCAGCAGGGTACGGGCGCCAGCGCCGGCCTCTACCGCCTGACCTCGGCCCCGCGCAGCTACAGCTATTTCGGCATCGAGCCGCGCTATTCGCGCCTGATCGAGCTCGGCGGCATTACCCAGGAAGTGACGGTCGGCTATCGTTATCTCTGGGAGGAAAGCTCTGAAGTCGCCGCCCGCTCGGCTTTTTATAACAGGGCTTCGGGCATCAATCCGACCACGCGTGCCGCACCGACCTATCAGACGAGCGACGGCGGCACGATCGCGCATGCCTTCTACATCGACGACAAGATCGAGATCGGTGATTGGACCATCACACCAGGCATTCGCTATGAGATGATCAGCACGCACAACGATGTCGTGAATTTCGCCACCAGCGGCGCAGTCACCAGCGCGATCTCTCCCTCGGTCGAGGCGAACGAAGCCCTGCCGACATTGTCGGCTTCCTACCGGCTCACCAACGAGCTGACCGTCTTCGGCAATGTCGGCGTCTCCTTCGGCCCGCAGCAATATAGCCAGCTTGCCTCCACCACCGACGGCCTGCATCCGGAGAAGGCAACGACCTACGAAATCGGCCTGCATTATGAAGGCGACAACTGGAATGCCGAGCTGACGGCGTTCAATATCGATTTCGACAAGGAGCTTTATCTCGGCCGTACAATCGTCGGCGAAGGCATCTGGACCGATCTCGGCGCCACCCGCCACCGCGGCATCGAGTCCGCCATCAACTACGATATCGGCGATGTCGTGCCGGCGCTCGACGGCCTGTCGCTGTCTGCAAGCTATACCTATACGGAAGCGACCTATCAGGCCGGCGCCTTCGAAGGCCGCGACCTGCCGTTCTATTCGCGTCAGGTCGCCTCGCTCGGCGCGCGTTACCGCTACGACGACTGGATCTTCAATGCCGACCTGCAGGCGCAGTCAAAGCAGCATTCGCCGGGATCTGCCGATGCCGGCGCGACCTATGTGACGGAAGAGGATGCGACGGGCCGCCTAGGCGATATTCCCGGCTACGGCACCGTCAACCTGCGCGTCGCCTATCAGCCGGAAGACAGGAAGAATGCGCCGCAACTCGCCTTGGGCGTGAAGAACCTGTTCGACAAGGAATATTTCACCCGCTCGACGGACAATAATGGCGGCAAGTTCGTGGGCCAGCCGCGCACATTCTTCGTCAACGCATCAATCGCCTTCTAAGCATGTCGCGCAAAAGTGTGCAGCGGTTTTGCGGTAACGACATGCGAAAACAAGAGCCTAAAGCGTGGCAAGCGAATCTGAAAGATCGCGACACGCTTTAATGGTCTGATCAATCCATTCGCCGGATGGAAATCAGCGCTAACCTTTCCTAGATTAGATGATGCCGGATCTTTTCACCGACGGCCGGATCGGCTGGAACGATGGATACCCAAATCCCGTTTCATATCGGCCAGATAAGAAGGAATATGATCATGCGTACGGTTATTGCAGCAGCCTCGATCATTCTCCTCGGGTTCGCCGCTCCGGCCTTTTCCCAGGCCCTCGGTGATATGGACTATTCCGGCCGCTTCGGCGGCATGCCGCCCGGCACGGTGCCGGACGCGGAATCAAGTAATACTTTTTCGATTCCGCTCGATCCCGTCGAGAGCGACAATATCACCGTCGTCATTCCGTCCGACCGGACGGATTGCCCGCGGCACGGCACGCGCGCCTACCGCACGGCCGAACGCGACGGCACGTTGACAGCAGCGTGCCGCTGACGGGATAGTATAGAATGAAAGAAGCAGGAATGGCTATTTGCCGTCCCTGTGCAGGATCACGCCCAGTTCATGCCACTCGCGGCCGTCGCGCTGAATAAGCTCGTCGGCGCAAGTGGGTCCCATGCTGCCGGGAGCGTAGGGGTCCGGGATACGGTCATCCTTTGCCCACTCTTCCAGAAAGGGCTGAACGGCGGCCCAGCCGGCCTCGATGCCGTCGGCGCGCTGGAACAGTGTCTGGTCGCCGATAAACAGATCATAGAGCAGGGATTCGTAACCGGTCGTCTTGCCGATATCGAACTTGTCGGCATAGCGGAAATCGAGAGACACCGGCACGGTATCGACCGATTGCCCCGGCGACTTGATGGAGATCTCCATGCTCATGCCTTCGTCTGGCTGAACCTGAATGACCAGCCTGTTCGGCGGCAGGTGGCGGTTGGCTTCCGTTTCACGGAACTGCGCGAAAGGAACGCGCTGGAAGGTGATGACGATTTCCGTATCGCGCGCCGTCATCGCCTTGCCGGTGCGCAGATAGAAGGGGACGCCGGCCCAGCGCCAGGTATCGGCATAAAGCTTCAAGGCCACATAGGTCTCGGTCTTACTGTCAGGCGAAACGTCCTTTGTCTCGCGATAAGCGGGCAGGTCGTTGCCATTGAGCGGACCCGCGGTATAGGCGCCACGCACGCCATTCGCCTTGGCTTCTTCCGGTGTATAGACGCGCAACGCCTTGAGCACCTTGCTCTTCTCGTTGCGGATCGCTTCGGCATCGAAACTGTTCGGCGGCTCCATGGCGATCATCGCCAGAAGCTGGAACAGGTGGTTGGGGATCATGTCGCGCAACGCGCCGGTCGCATCGTAGAACTTGCCGCGCGTGCCGACATCGACGATCTCGGAAGCAGTGATCTGAACGTGGTCGATATAGCGGTTGTTCCACAGTGACTCGATCATCATGTTGGCGAAGCGCGCCGTCATCAGATTCTGCACCGTTTCCTTGCCGAGGAAATGGTCGAGCCGGTAGACTTGGCTTTCTTCGACCTGAGCGAGGATGCGCTCGTTCAAGGCACGGGCCGAGGCAAGGTCAGTACCGAAGGGCTTTTCGATCGCTACACGGCGGAAGCAGCCCTCGCTCTCGTTCATCAGCCCGAGACCGGCAAGTTTCTCGACGATCGGCCCGAAGAAGGTCGGCGGCACGGCGAGATAGAAGGCGGCATTGCAGGTCTTGCCAAGGCGCTTGCCGATTTCGAGGAAGATGTCGTCTTTGGTGAAATCACCCTGCAGATAGGAAATCCGCGACCGCAGGCTCTCCCAGGCTTCATCCTTGTCAGTCGCTTCATCGCCCTCGAGATGGCTGAGAAAAGCGTCGAGCCGCTGGCGCAGGAACTCGTCGTCACCGGGCTCGATGCCGACGCCGAGAATGTCTAGGTCCTTGCCGACAAGGCGACTGCGCGTGAGGTTGATGATGGCCGGAACCAGCAGTCGCCGTGTCAGGTCGCCTGTGGCGCCGAAGATGACGAGAGTGACGGGCGGGGTGGGGTGAGCGTCCATGTGCCATCTCCTGCTGGATTGTCCGGCCGAATATAAAGCGCTCCGGCTGCGCCGCAAGCACCTTGCGGTTCAACGATAACAAGCGTTTGACACCACGTCGAAATCACATAAAGATATACAGATATCATTATGTGATTGAGGGCTCTATGATCGATCTCGTCAGTGCAGGCTTCTTCGTCATGGCCGCCTTGGCGCTTCTCGGTTCGCCGGGCCCTGCCATCGCTGCCCTTCTGGCGATTGGACGTCTCCACGGGATGGTGACGGGCCTGCGTTTCTATCTCGGTCTGCAGATCGGTTTGGCCGTTGCCGCCGCCGCGGCCGCCGCCGGCCTGCTATCGTTGATTGAGGCAATCCCACTGGCAATGCTGGTGATGACGGTCGCTGCCACCCTCTATCTCGTCTGGCTGTCCTGGAAGATCGCCTCTGCGCCAGTCGGCGCCGATCTCTCGGCCACACGGCGGCAAGCCTCGCCGACCATCGCCGGCGGTGTCGTGCTTGGCCTCACCAATCCCAAGGCCTATATCGCCTTCGCCTCTCTTTTCGCCGCATACCGGCTCTCGCAGGATGGCGCGCTGGACATGCAGGCCAAATGGGCACTCTGCGTCCTCGTCATGATCGTCGTCGATATTTTCTGGCTGTGGCTCGGCGTTGTTCTCGGCAAAGTGCAAATGGAGCCGTCGAGCGAACGGGTGCTCAACATCTGCTTTGGCCTCGTTATTCTCGCGACCGCGATCTTGTCGCTGATCGAGCTTTTGGGAGCCTGACATGAAAAGGCCATTGCGGAAGGTCTTTCCGCAATGGCCCTCTTACGATGATGGATGGCTTACGCCTTGGTGGCAGGCTTGTCCGTGGTCGTGTCGGTGGCCGGCTTGGATGCAGATGTGTCAGTCGCGGGCTTGTCACCTGTGCCGCTGGCCGCCTCCGTCTCGGTCTTTACCGGCCAGGTGATGTAATAATTCTGCGTGCCGACCTGGCCGAAATAGACCTCGTTGCCGGTGCCTTTCTCGATGAAGCTGCCGTTTTCGCTTCTGACGAGGCGCGCATGGGAGTCGCGCTGCAGATGGTCGCGCAGGAAGTTATTCCAGTCGTCGGTCTTGATGTCGGTGCCCTTCTTCTGGTCGACATCGGCTTCCTTGGGATCGGTCACGTCCCAGGCCTTGATGGAAACGCCCTGGGTCGGATCGGTGACCGTCAGCTGGCCCTTCTTGAAGGCGGCAAGCATGGCGGCTTCCTGGCTGCCGGGGCCCTTGGCATCTGCCGCAGCCGTCATGTTCTGGCGCAGCAGCGCCATGAAGGAGGCGGTGGTGATATCGGTGCTGGCGGTGGTGTTGCCGGATGCGTCCGTGGACCCCGTCTTGCCGGAGTTGATCTTGTCGAGCATGACCGACAGCGCCGAGCGGGACTGCGAGGGAAGGCTGGAATAGTCATGATCGGTCGAGCTGCTGGAACTGCTGTCGGAGGAGCCGCTCTTGATCACCTGCAAGGCTATCTGCGCTGTCTGCAGCCGGATGTTGGAAACAGAAGAAACCATCTCAAAATCTCTTTGTCAGGCCCCGCACATGATGGCGCAAAGGCGTTTAATGGATAGCGATCGATGTCGGTAACATCGCGAAAGCACGTCTGGATTGAGAAACCCCAGGACGAACCGCTATACTTCAAACTTTGCGTGTGGCTTGCGGATGGCTGAGAAAGCTTCGCCGGCAGCAATCACGCAGATCGCTGCCGGCGCTAAAAATGCTGGGGCTTCCCGGTCAGGCCTTTACGGCCACCATGAAGAGCCGCGGGAACTTGAGCAGCACCTTGCCATCGGCTGCCTTCGGATAGACCCGGTCGATGCGTTCGAGATAGTCGGCGAGAAATGCCTCGCGATGCTCTTCACCGGCATGGTCGAGATAGGGGCGCAGGCCCGTTGCCTTGACCCATTCGACGATCGCAGCGGCATTGTCCATCGGATGATTGTAGATCGTGTGCCAGATGTCGACGCGGGAAGACTTGGCGATCAGCCGGCTGTAATAGGTCGATGGCGGCGGCAGCATGTTGCGACGAGCGCTCTTCTTCTCGAAGGCGGCCTTCCATGAACCGGCATGTGCCGTTTCCTCCATCATCAGATGGCTCGGCTCGCCGAGATTATCTGGCATCTGCACGGCAAGCACGCCACCCGGTGCCAGTCCGTCCATCAACCGGTCGAAGATGTCGAGATGGTTGGGCAGCCACTGGAAGACGGCGTTGGCAAACAGCAGGTCTGCCGGTTCGGAGGGCTGCCAGATGGAAAGGTCGGCTTCGACGAAAGCCGTGCCCGGCAGGCGCTTGCGTGCCGCCTCCAGCATGTTCAGGTCGCTGTCGAGGCCGGATACATTCTGCGCGCCGTAACGATCGATGATCAGCTCGGTCGAATTGCCCGGCCCGCAGCCGAGATCGACCGCGTGGCGAAGCTCCGTCAACGGCACCTGCGCCAGCAGGTCGCGCGCCGGGCGGGTGCGTTCATCCTCGAATTTCACATATTGGCTGGCTGACCATGCCATCGTTTTTCTCCTGATATCAGGCCACGTCCTCGACGCGGCGGATGCGAACTTTGTCGATGTTGCGGCCATCGAGCTTGACCACCTCGAAGGCCAGATCGCCGGCGGTGAAGGCCTCGCCTTCATGCGGCAGATGCCCGAGACGCCAGAGGATGAAGCCAGCCAGTGTCGAATAGCGGTCGGCATCGTCAACGAGGTCGTCATCGAGCAGCTTGGAAGCGTGGCGGATGTCGATCCAGCCATCCACCGTCAGCGCGCCGTCACCACCGCGCTCGATGGTCAGCTTCTCCTCGTCTTCGTCGGGGAATTCCCCGGCGATCGCCTCCAGAATGTCGGTCGTCGTCACGATGCCTTCCAGATCGCCATACTCGTCGAGGATGATGGCGATTGCCTGACCGGACTGACGCAGCAGTTCCATGAGTTTCAGGGCGCTGAGGCTTTCATGCACCACAAGTGGCTGGCGAATGGAACGCTCCGGATTGATTGCGCCCTCCTGGATGATATCGCGCATCAGGTCGCGGGCGCTTGCCACACCAATGAATTTGTCGAGACTGCCGCGACCGACGGGAAAGCGCGAATGGCCAAGCTCGACGATCCGGTGCTGCAGTTCCTCCGCCGGCGCATCGAGGTCCAGCCACTCGACGTCGATGCGCGGTGTCATGATCGATTTCGCCGGCCGCCCGGCAAGCGCCAGAACGCCCTGGATCATGTCCTTTTCCTCCGACGAGAAGACATCCTCCTCTGCCGTCTGCTCGCCGATCAGTTCGGCGGTCGAGCCGAGCGTCACCTGCGGGCGCTTGCCGCCGAGCAGGCCGAGCACGGCATCGGCGGTACGCTCGCGGATGTTGGTCGGGGTGATCAGCCGCTCGCGGTTGTGGCGCGCGAGCTGATTCAGCGCCTCAATGGTCACCGAGAAGCCGATCGCCGCGTAGAGATAGCCCTTCGGCAGGTGGACGCCAAAGCCTTCGATGATCAGCGAGAAGCCGATCATCATCAGGAAGCCGAGGCAAAGGATGACGACGGTCGGGTGCTTGCCGACGAAAGAGGTGAGCGGCTTCGACAAGAGCAGCATGACCCCGACGGCGATGATGACGGCGATCATCATGACCGGCAGATGCTGCACCATGCCGACGGCGGTGATGACGCTGTCGAGCGAGAAGATCGCATCCAGCACGACGATCTGCACGATCACCTGCCAGAAGACGGCATGGATGATCTTCTTGTCGTCATGCTCGACATGGCCTTCCAGCCGCTCATGCAGCTCCATCGTACCCTTGAAGAGCAGGAAGAGGCCGCCGACGATCAGGATGACGTCGCGCCCCGAAAGGTCGAAACCCAGAATGGAGAAGAGCGGCGTCGTCAGCGTCACCACCCAGGCAATGGAGGCAAGCAGCCCCATGCGGATGACGAGCGCGAGCGCGAGGCCGACGAGCCGCGCCTTGTCGCGCTGATGCGGCGGCAGCTTGTCGGCGAGGATCGCGATGAAGACGAGATTGTCGATGCCGAGAACGATCTCGAGCACGATAAGCGTGGCCAGACCAACCCAGGCGGAAGGGTCGGATATCCAGTCGAAGAACATCAGGTGTTAAATGCGGCCGCTGTCATAAAGGGCCGCTCCTCTGAGATGAAAACAATAGGCGACCGGCCCGATGTCGACGACATCGGGAGCTTGATCTGTTGCGATAGCCTGGAGATGAGCCGCGCCCTGCGCAGCCTTGATATGCCTGAACCGAAGCGGGAAGAAACGCGCTTGCTACAACAGTAATCTCCGCCATCGTCGGCCGGAATCTCCCGGCTGGTTGAGGCGGGATTGGTACTGGAAGGGTCGTTGTCAGGCATGCCGCAATTCTGTCGATGAAACGTATCCGGCGCAAGAGGCGCCGGGCAAAATCCTTATAGGGCCGTTCTATGACAGTTTTCAGAGGAGAGGGATCGGCCGCAAGGGCCGACCCGATCAGGCGACAGTCGGATCACCGCGTCGACGCTTCGAGATTTCCGACCCTCGACATGAATCGGTAAGTTCAGCGAAGGTTTTCCTCTATCGGCTTGTAACAGACTTCGGTGTCGCCGATCTCAGTCTTGCTGATGGGCTTCCACGTATTGCCGTCGAAGTCGAAGAATTCGACGAAACATTTATTGACATCGTAATTCAGCCACTGAGTGGCAACAAGGCGGCTGTCCCGGCTATATTCCAAATTCAAATACAGGTTGTCTTCGCCACCACGAGGGAAAGATCCCGGGCGGCCTGTCTGGTTGTTGGCGACTATGACGAAGGAGCACCCGGTACCGCAACCAATCTGAATAAGCGTGTAGCGTCCGGCAAAATTCGGTCCTTCGCGCATTCCCTCGCGGATGCGTGTTCTGAAATTGTTGAAGTCTCGGTCACGCCCTTTGAAGTCCGGCAACACTGTCTTTCCGGTAAACCGGCTTTGAATTGGGAAGTCGGATGCGTTTGGCCGCTTGACCTTAGTTGCCGCAGACGTTGCGGCGACCGCTCCGTTTTCTTGAGATGATGCGACGTCGCAAGCATGCCACTCCATCTGATACCCGTACTCGCCTTCACGGCCATAACACCAGCCCACAGCCTGGAGCTTCGTCCCGATGGCCTCGCGCTTGTTACAAGCGGCCAGCGTCTCAGCAGAATCCCCGCTGCCGCCTCGGCACGTAGTATTCTGCTCTTGCCATTGCGATATCAGGCGAATGGGTTGGGACGCGCCCTTGTCGGTCTCTATGACTTTGCCCGTCTCCGAGATAATAGTTCCGGCCCTCTGGTCCCAAACCAGAGAGAATTCCGCCGTTCCCGAAGATACGCGGTCACCCACATCGCGCTTTGCGTACCAATCAACGACGCCGTCTATCCTGCAGGTCTCGGAGCAGGTTATCCGCGCCGACCCGGGTTTTATACTATAGGCCCGGATCGGCCACCCTGATGCGAAGTCCCGCTTTTCACCGATAACGACCGCCTTGGGGGTCGGCTTCCCATAAAAGTCCACTGTATCGGCGTAAGCCTCCTCCATAAAAACAACCGCTTCGGCGTTCCCGTGGGACCATGCGCTGTAGTAGGCAGTAACAAAGACGAGGGCCCTCTGCTCTATCGTCAGTGGAGCGAATTCAGCATTTGCCGAGGGCGGGACGGTGGTCGGAGCAGCTCCGGGCGATGCCGCCCGCTCCGGCAGGGCGGGCAGGCTGCCCCAAGTGACCTTGTAGTTCTGCATTTCTTTTGCAGTGAGATATCGCATGTCATCGCTGGGAACCGATAAGCTAAGCTGGAGCAGCTTGGGATCGACATCCATCTCGATGAGGTATGTCATGATCTCTGCGGTCATCGCCTGAACCGCGGCGACGGCGGCATTGCCTTCGATATTGCTTTCTGGCGAGAAGGAAGACTGGTGGACGCCGATCGCGCCTGGGTCCGCTTCGCGGTTCACGCCGCCGACAAACGCCAGCGCACAGGCAGAGGCACATTATGAGGACCGGAGCTGCAGAGTTGATAATCCTAGCGAGCGGATCATTCTCCCATAGGCCATCGCAGAGAGAACGTGGCCGCCATTACTGTCGAAGGTGATTACTCTGGCTCCGCTTGCCGCAACTTCGCGGGCAAGCAGTTCTGGATTGTCGGATTTGCTAAATTCACCTTTGAGGAGGAGAACTGGAACGGAATTATCAATCGGCACACGCTCTATTGTAATGTCTGCGCATGCGTTTCCGAACGAGGTAAGGAATGCGAAAAACCCAAAAACGACACTGCGCAGAAACACGATTACAAATCCCCAACCACGGCGAAGTATATGCTAGCGCATCAACTGCTGCGCGCAATATTGAAAGCAGCGGTTGGGTCGTCAAATGGGGAATGTGTTTAACGCCGGCGTGATGCCTCGACGATCTCTTTGCCTGCAGCTGCGGCGCATGCGACCTACGCCGCCAGGATCGTGATCCCATGGGCGTTTGCGGCCGCCCGCATACGAGCCACCGTTTCCGGCGACGGGCTGTCCTGCGGCTGTTCGGTGACACCCTCGGTCTCGATGAATTCGGCCATGTCGTGATCGACGATAGCCGAAAAGACCGCGGGGACGGTTCCGTTGTTGGAATAGCCATGCACCATGAAGGGCGCGATGGTGACGATGTCGCCTTCGCTCGCTTCGATCTCTTCCGGCCCGGTATCTGTGAGCCGCCAGATCGTCAGCGTACCCTCGATGATCCGGAAGACTTCCGGGCTTGCATGGGCGTGGCGCGGCGTCTTGCCGCGGGGCTCCACCGTCACGTCGAAGATGTTGAGCCAGTTGCCTGTGAGGCGAGCCCGTCGCTCGACCTTGTCGCCCAGCACGAAGAAGCTCTTTGCCTCCGTCCGGGCATCTGTTTTCACAAATGAGTTGGACATGATGTCACTTTCTTGTTCTTGCGGGGCGGTCCGATAGACCTTTGCGGCCGTTTTGGCAACCGCCGTAAAATCAGGGAAGGGCGAGCGGAGGTGGCTTTTGCGCGCTCTCGAGCCCTGAAACCGACGACGATCATATCGGTATGGCCTTCCCGCTTCGCAAGTGCGACAGGTTGGCAGCCGCTGTTTCTGGGATACCGGCCTGTAATATCGGCGACACAGAAGAGGCGCATAGAACGCGCCGATCCTTCCCCGCCAATCAGGCCATACCATCAGCGGAGCAACCCCATGTCTTCACTTCCCGTCGTCGGCGCAGCCATGACGATCGACGAACTCGAAAACCATCGTGACTGGCTCTTCGAAAAGTCCCGCGATCTCGAGCTGCAGAGCTTCGTCAATGCAGAGGTGCTGAACGGCGACTGGACGCCGCGTGCCGATCACGTCAAGAAGCTGCTCGACGGCTACAAGGGCCGCGTCGGCATCCATGGCCCGTTCTGGGGCTTCATCATCGCCTCGCAGGATCCGGATATCCGCGCCGTCGTCTCCCGCCGCATGCTGCAGGGCCTCGATGTCTGCGCTGCGATCGGCGGCACGCACATGGTCGTCCATAGCCCCTACACGACCTGGAGCTACAACAACCTCGACAATAACGAGGGCGAACGCGAAAAGATCGTTGAATATTGCCATCAGACGATGCGCGAGGCGGTGAAGCGCGCCGAGGAAATCGGCTGCACCCTTGTCATCGAGAACATCGAAGACAAGGATCCGCATATCCGCGTAGCCTTGGCGGAAAGCTTCAACTCGCCGGCAGTCGCTGTCTCCATCGACACCGGCCATGCGCATTACGCTCACGGCTATACCGGCGCTCCGCCGGTCGATTATTACGTTCACGCCGCCGGCAACCGCCTCGGCCACGTCCATCTGCAGGATGCCGACGGTTATGCCGACCGACACTGGGCGCTCGGCGAGGGCACCGTCAACTGGCGTGCGGTTTTCGCAGCGCTTGCCAAGGTCGAAAGCAATCCGCGCCTGATCATCGAGATCAAGGACAAGTCGAAGATCATCGCTTCGGCCGAATACCTCGCCTCGATCGGCGTCGCCCAATAACAGCATCAAGTAATCGGAACAGGCGGCGGGATGATTATCTCGCCGCCATCCACTTTCAGGCCGTGGCATCCTTCGGCCGGCGGGTGAAGGCGACCGGCAGGCAGAGCACGTAGAAACCCGCGCCCAGCACCCAGACAAGCCCCGGAAAGATATCCCGCGAAGCGAAATAGATCGTGCTGATCGCCAGTGGCCCGATAATCGAGGCAAGGCTCGTCGTGCTCGCGAGCAATCCCTGTACACGTCCCTGATGATTGCCGTCGACGCGCGCCGTCACCAGAGATTGCAGGGCCGGCGCACCGATACCGCCGAGGCAGAAGAGCGGCATCAGCAGGAATGCCATCCATCCCTCCGTCAAAAGCGCGATGATGATATAGGCCGCACTGTCGGCGACGATGCCGATCAAGAGCGTCCGGTGCTCGCCCCATCTTTCGCTGATCGGCCCGGCGATGAAGGCCTGCACGATGGCATGGAAGAAGCCGAAGGCGGCAAGCGAGATGCCGATCATCATCGGCGACCAGGAAAACTTGTCCTGCCCGTAGAGAACCCAGATCGTGCCGCCGACTTCGCCGACGAGCGCCAGAATGAAATAGGCGCCGGCAAGCGGCAGCAGCAGCCGGTAGCCCATTAGCCAGCGGAAATGGGCAAGCGGCGAAAACTCCTGTTTCTCCGCAGCCGTGCCAGATCTACGCGTCTCCGGCAGCAAGAATAGCGCCATCAGCAGGTTGGCGGCATTGAGCGCGGCAGCGGCGATGAAGGGTAGGCGCACGGAGAACTCTCCGAGCACGCCACCGATCGCCGGCCCGGCAATGAAGCCGATGCCGAAGCAGGCGCTGAGCTGGCCGAAGCGGCGCGTGCGCTCCGCATCGTCGGTGATATCGGTCACGCATGCCGCGGCCACCGCATTGCTGGCGCCCGTAATGCCGGCGATCGCCCGGCCGATGAAGAGCAGCCACAGCGACGGCGCTGCGGCCATGAACACGTAGTCGATCGCCGCGCCACCGAGCGATAGCATCAGGATCGGCTTGCGGCCGAAGCGGTCCGACAACGAGCCGAGCACCGGCGAGAAAATGAACTGCATCAGCGCATAGAGGGCCAGGAAGGCGCCGAATCGCCATCCGAGATCGTCGGTATGGCCGACATCCTGAAGCAGCCGCGGAAAGATCGGCAGGGTCAGGCCAATGCCGGCGGCATCGAGGATTACGGTGGCATAGACGACGACTAGCGCTTTTTTCATCGGATCGGCTGAAAATTTATCACTGATAAGTTCCTTATCGCTGATAAATTGAGATGGCAACAGGGAATTCGAAAACGATGAAAGTGGATCGGGCGCAGATCGTCGACGAAGCGCTGAAGCTCTTGAACGAGGTGGGCATCGATGCCCTTTCCACCCGCATGCTTGCCGAGCGGCTGAATGTGCGCCAGCCTGCCCTCTACTGGCACTTCAAGAGCAAGCGGGCGCTTGTCGAGGCGATGGCTGAGGAGATCATGGCGCGGGGCCACACACACGACTGGCCGGCCTCGGCAGATGACTGGCGGGAATTCATGCTCGACAATGCCCGCAATTTCCGCCGCACGCTCTTGAGCTACCGCGACGGTGGTCGGGTGCATGCCGGTACTGAAGCCGATCCGCAGGATCTTGCCAATATCGAAGCCCATATCGCGATCCTCGTCAAATCAGGCATGGAGGTGGAATTCGCCATGGAATTGCTCGTCGCGGTCGATCGCTACACCGTTGGCTGCGTCATCGAGGAGCAGGCCGACCCGCCGCCGGAGCAGGAAAAGCTCGATGCCGCTGCAATCGCTTTCCCGCTGACGCGCCGGGCGATTACGCATTACCGCAACTACGGGCACGAGGCCTTCTTCGAAGCCGGGTTGCAGATGATGATCGACGGCGCCGCATTTCGGTTGGCGCGACACGCCTGAGCCTCAGTCGCGCATCGCCCAGCGGATGCCGGCGGCGACCGAGAGCCCCAGCAGCGGCCATATTGCCCAGAAAGTTCCTTGCCATGTCAGCATGTTGATGGCGATCAGGCCAACCCCAACGATGGCAAGTGCTGCGATGCGCTGATCGAACCGGTCTTGAATACGCACCCATGTCATGGCCGCCAGAAAGGCGAAGGCAAGTAGCGGCCAGACGGCCCAAAACTCACCTTCCCAGCTGGCAATATTGATGACGACGAGCATGGCGCCGATGACGGCGAGGATGCCGCCGAGCTTGTTCAGCCTGCCGCGCGGGGCTGGCGCTGGTCTGGACCTCGGCCTCTCGACGGGGCGGTCAGGAACGGCTGCCGGCTTCTGCGACTCTGCACTGACATGGCCGATGCGCACGGCATAACTGGGCACGGCATCGGCGACATTCTTCATATCCAGAGGCCCCAGAAAGTCGAAGCCGACGGCCACCTTGTTTCGCACCTGGTCATAGACAGTGTTCGAGATCACGATCCCGCCGGCCGGTGCCGAAGCCTGCAGCCGCGCGGCGATATTGACGCCATCGCCATAGATATCGTCGCCTTCGACGATGACATCGCCAAGATTGATGCCGATGCGGAAGAGCATCCGCCCATCCGTGGGTCGCGCCGCATTCTTGCCGGCAAGCTCATTCTGTACGTCGATTGCTGCCCGAACCGCTTCGACGACGCTTGGGAAGTCTGCAAGCAGCCCGTCTCCCCAGGTATTGACCACCCGTCCGCCATGCGAGGTGATCAGGCGGGACATGGCGTCGCGATAATGCTTCAACATCGCGAGCGTGCCTTCCTCATCCTCGCCCATCAAACGCGTATAGTCCTGCACGTCGGCAGCAAAGATCGTCGTCAGCTTGCGTTGTGTTTCGCTCATGGACTCCCCCATCGCCGCCGGCGGGCCGGCGGCTTCGTCACAAATAGGTGGGGCCGCAACCTCGTATCCGGTAGTCCGCCCAGGCGCAAACTGCCGTCCCACCGTCCTAGAACTGCGTAATCACGCTGATACCGGTACCCTCGGCCTTGTCGAGCGCCATCAGCGCCGGCACTCCCTCCGCAAGGCTGATACGCCTGCCGATCAGTTTCTGCGGCGCAATCCTGCCTGCGGCGAGCATCGCTAGCATGGCGTCATAGCGCCACGCCTGCATGCCATGACTGCCGTAGATTTCCAGTTCGTGGCCGATCACCTGCGCCATCGGGATCTGCGGTGTGGAATGCTCGCCGAGCATCAAGCCCACCTGCACATGGCGGCCGCGCCGGCGCAGGTTCTTGATCGAATTGAAGCAGGTGACGGGATGACCAAGCGCGTCGATGGACACATGCGCGCCGCCCTTGGTGATCTCGCGCACGGCTTCCGGTACGTCGCCAACTGCGGAGGCATTGATCGTTGCCACCGCCCCGCACTCGCGCGCAAAGGCCAGCTTTTCCACGGAGATATCGATGGCGATCGCATTGGCCCCAAGCGCGCTGGCGATCATGATCGCCGAAAGGCCGACACCGCCGCAGCCATGCACCGCAATCCACTCGCCCGGTCCGGTGCGCGCCTGATCCGCAACGGCGCGGAAGGAGGTCGCAAAGCGGCAGCCGAGGCTTGCCGCCGTCGCATCATCCACGCTCTCGGGCAGATGCACCAGATTGGTGTCGGCATAATCGATGCCGACATATTCGGCGAACGAACCCCAGTGAGTGAAGCCCGGCTGGAACTGGTTGGGGCAGACCTGCTGGTTGCCGGAATGGCATTCGCTGCAGTGGCCGCAGCCGGAAACAAAGGGCACTGTCACCCGGTCGCCGACCTTGAAGCGCACCACGCCCTTGCCCGTCGCCACGATCTTGCCCGCAAGCTCATGCCCCGGCACATGCGGCAGGCGGATATCAGGGTCATGCCCCATCCAGCCGTGCCAGTCACTGCGGCAAAGCCCTGTCGCGCCGACCTTGATGACCACGCCATCTTCCGAAGGTGTCGGATCCGGCACGGTGCGGATCTCCGGCGCCTGTTCGAAGGCTTCGTAATACATGGCTTTCATCGGTTTCTCTCCTGGCCCCGCACACGCTTTTCCTCATCCATGATGACATGCGGCGGGGGGCTCGATCCAGTCGCCTATCCATCATTTTCCTYTATAGACCCATCGCTTTGGGACCAAGACACGCGCATCAATATTTCAATCCTAGCGCACTATCGGGCATTTTCTTGCTTCGATGTTTCAACCGTCAATTTGCGCTTGACCGTCCCCGGCATGGAGGATTTTGCTTTGCCGACTTCAGAAGGAGAGCGCCATGTCCGTCGATACGTCACCCCGCACGACCACCTGGACCTATGTCGAGGGAGAGTGGATTGCCGGCAACCCGCCGCTGATCGGGCCGACTTCGCATGCCATGTGGCTCGGCTCCACCGTCTTCGATGGAGCCCGCTGGTTCGATGGCATCGCACCCGATCTCGACCTGCATTGCCAGCGTATCAACCGCTCTGCCGTTGCCATGGGCCTGAAGCCGGTCAAGACGGCCGAAGAGATCGAGGCGCTTGCCTGGGACGGGTTGAAGAAGTTCGACGGCAAGACGCCGATCTATATCAAACCTATGTACTGGGGTGAGCACGGCTCGCCGGGCAGCGTTGTGACCGTTGATCGCGAATCCACGCGTTTCGCGCTCTGCCTGTTCGAGGCGGCCATGGGCGGCCACGGCGGTTCCTCGCTCACCGTGTCGCCCTACCGTCGCCCGACGCCGGAAACCGCGATGACCGACGCCAAGGCGGGCGCGCTCTACCCGAACAGCGGTCGCGCCATTGCCGAGGCGAGAGGCCGTGGCTTCGACAACGCCCTGATGCGCGACATGAACGGCAATGTGGTCGAAACCGCTTCCTCAAATGTCTTCATGGTCAAGGATAGCGTAGTCTTCACCCCGGTCGCCAACCGTACCTTCCTCGCTGGCATCACGCGCCTGCGCGTCATCGGCCTCTTGCGCAAGGCCGGCTTCGACGTACGCGAGGCGACGCTCTCGGTCGAGGACTTCATGGGCGCCGACGAGATCTTCACAAGCGGCAATTATTCCAAGGTCGTCGGGGTCAACAGGCTCGACGGCCGCAATTTCCAGGAAGGCCCTTTCACCCGCAAGGCGCTCGACCTCTACATGGACTGGGCCTACGGCCGCGGGGGGAACGAGGAGTGAGTGATGTGTCGCGTAGCGGCAGTAATTGATCCAGTGAATCGATCGCAGTCACGAACGCCCTGAGCCATGCGAAGGGCTGGGTCAACGAGCGAGGGCCTCACTTCACGGTATAAAGCTCCACCTCGTCCGGAAAGCCCTTCAGCCGATGGCTTCCCACCGATACTGCGTCCTCCGGCTTTGCCTCTTCAATAAACGCCTCGGACATCAGCAGCGCCTCCCCAAGTTCGCTGCACGCCCCCTGAATACGGCTGACGAGATTGACGTCGCCGCCGATCAGCGTGAAGTCCAGCCGCCGGCCGGAGCCGATATTGCCGTAGCTGACTTCGCCGTGATGCAAGGCGATGCCAGCCTTGGCGCCGATGCCGTCATAATTGAAGCCATCCAGCGCTTCGAGGATCGCTCGCGCCGCCGAGAGTGCTGCATTGCAGGTACGGGTGGCATCGAAGCCGGGAAAGAAGGCAAGCACCGCGTCCCCCATGAATTTCAGCACTTCGCCGCCTTCTCGCGTGATCGCCGGAATGACTCGGTCGAAATAAGCGTTCAGCAAGCCGAGCACCGTGTCTCCCGGCAAGCGGTTGGAAAGTTCGGTAAAGCCACGCAAGTCGCAGAGCAGCAGCGCGGCCTGCATGGTTTCGATCTCGCCCTGGCGGATGCGGCCGGCCAGAATGCGGCTTGCCGTCATCGGCCCGATATAGGTGTCGAGCAGGCTGAGCTCGACCTGACGCAGAATGCGGAGTTCGCTGGTATTGCGTAGCGCCGGCACGATACGTTCGATCACCTGCATTTCATGGGCGGTGAACCCGCCCGGCCGCTTGGTGCCGAAAATGGCGGCGCTGACGGGGCCGTCGGCGTTGCAGAGTGGGGCGATCATCAATTGCACGAGCTCGCGTCCGGTGAAGACGTCGAGATGCTGCCAACGACCATGAGGGCTCTGGCCCGGTCCCACGATCAGCATCTCGCGTGTTTCGAAAACCTTGTGCAGCGGCGTGTTGGCGATGGCGAGGCGCGCGCCATGCTCGCGGTCATGGATCTCCACCGGTTCACCCGGCGCCCAGGCAATGGTGCGGCCGATGAATTCCGGGTGCAGGGTCATGAGATGCAGCGTCAGCCGATCGACGGGAACGCCGAGCGCCCGCAGGCGGCGGCCGAGACCGGAGACGAGGCCTGCCTCGTCGAGGGCATGACATTCGTCGCCAGTCAGCCATTCGATGAGGTCGAGCACGGCAGTCGTGTGGCGGCTGCCGGCGGGTGCCTTGGTTTCAACGGCATAGTCGATGTCGAGGAGGGTGGTCATGGGTGTTCTCCTACACTGGGGCAGGGGCGCTCAGTGAGCGCCTCCACCGGAGATCTGGCTGGATTTCTTCAGAAGCAGGCTGGCAAGCAGGGCGATGACCAGGGCGACGCCGAGCAGGAAGAAGGTGTCGCTGAAGGCCATGATATTGGCCTGCTTGCGCAGCTTCAGCGCAATGGCAACGACCGCCTTGTGGGTGGCAAGCGCCTGATCGCTGACGCCGTGGCTCATGAAATAGGCGGTCATCCTGGCGACGCGATCGCGGGTAGCTTCCTCGAAGACGGAGACCGAGTTGGTCAGGATGTTCGAGTGAAACTGCTCGCGCTTCGACAGGAAGGTCTGCAGCGAGGCGATGCCGACCGCGCCGCCGAGATTGCGCATCATGTTGAAGAGGGCGGAAGCCGAACCGGCATTTCCCGGCTCGATGCCTGCGGTGGCGATCGCAGAGAGCGGCGTGAAGACAAGCGCCTGACCGACGGCACGCACGACATTCGGCCAGAAGAGCTGGTCGCTCGCATAGTCGCCCGTCATGTACACGTTCATGAAGTTCGAAGCGGCGAAGAGGGCAAAGCCGACGACGATCAGCAGGCGAATGTCGAAGCGCTTCATCAGGCGCGGCACCAGCGGAATCAGCAGCAGCTGCGGGATGCCGGTCCAGGCAAGCACCAGGCCGATCTGTTCGGAATTATAGCCCTGGATACGGGTCAGGTAGATTGGCAGCACGAAGACCGAGCCATAGAGCGCGATGCCCAGCAGAAAATTCGCAAGGATGCCGAAGCCGAAATTACGGCGGGCAAACAGGCGCAGGTTCAGCAGCGGATGGGCGGTCTTCAGCTCGATCACCAGAAACAGTGTCAGCGAAACCGCAGCGATAACCGAGAGGCGGACGATGAAATCCGAGCCGAACCAGTCTTCCTTGTTGCCTTCTTCCAGCACGGTCTGAAGTGCTGCAAGCCCTATCGCCATGGTGATGATGCCCGGCCAGTCACCCTTGGCAAGCAGGCCGAGATTCATCGGCGCACGGTCGAGCGAAGCCCAGAGCATACCCACCATCAGCGCGCCGGGCACGAGGTTGATATAGAAGATATATTCCCAGCCCCAGTTTTCGGTGAAGTAGCCGCCGATAGTCGGGCCGATTGCCGGTGCGAACGTTGCCGAAAGGGCAAAGAGCGCCAGGCCGATCGGCTGCTTGGCCTTGGGCAGCAGCGTGATGATGATGGTGAAGGCCATGGGGATCAGCACGCCGCCGGAAAAACCCTGGATGGAGCGCAGGATGATCATCTGCTGCAGATTGACCGCGAAGGCACAGGCAACCGAGAAGATCAGGAAGAGCACCGCATTGACCAACAGATAGTTGCGGACCGAAAAGACCCGGGCGAGCCATGCGCTGAGCGGAATGACAACGATCTCAGCGATGAGATACGAGGTCGAGATCCAGCCGCCATCGTCAGTGCCGGCGCCGATGGCGCCCTGGATGTCGGCAAGCGAGGCATTGACGATCTGAATGTTGAGGATCGCCATGAAGGCGCCGAGCGTGGAGCCGACGACAGCTGTCCACATGCGAAGCGGGCTCATGGCGGGGTCGGCAGCGAGGACGGCCGTAGCGGAAACGATCGCGGCGCCAGGGCGCGCGACCGAGTTGCTGTTTGCGGCGATCTGAAGCGTAGCCATGACTTATCTCCTTCCCGCTCTGCGGAAAACTGTCTCATGACGCTGTTTGGGTGATGTCAGAGGAAGAAATGGAAGGATCATCCAGCAGGAGTGGATAATCCTTCCTCCTCGGCCGCGGAGGTCTGAGCGGCCTTGGTATCGATATCGGGGATGACAGACATGCCCGAGCGCAGCAGGCCGGCAAGGCGTTCGTCATCGATGACGATCTTGACCGGGATGCGCTGCACGATCTTGGTAAAGTTGCCGGTGGCATTGTCGGGCGGCAGCAGCGAGAATTCGAGGCCGCTTGCCGGTGAGACGCTGTCCACGTGGCCCTTGATGGCGACATCCGGGAAGCTATCGACCTTGATCTCCACCGTCTGGCCGGGGCGCACGAAGGTCAGCTGCGTTTCCTTGAAGTTGGCGACGACATAGACGGCATGCAGCGGCACGACTGCCATCAGTTGCGTGCCCGAGCTGACATACTGGCCGACGCGGATGGAGCGGGCGCCGACCGTGCCGTCAACGGCAGCAACGATTTGCGTATAGGAGAGGTTGAGCTCGGCCTGGCTGGCAGCGGCTGCGGCGCGGTCGCGCTGAGCGAGCAGCTGCTCGCGCTGCGTCTGCAGCACCGGTACCTTGTTCTCAGCGGCAACCAATGCAGCCTGATCCCGCTCGACAGCGGCCGCGGCCTGATCTTTCAGCGACTGGCTCTGCTCGGCGCGGGACTGCGTGCCGGCGCCGTTGGTGATCAGTCGGCTTGCGCGGTCGGCATCGGACTGGGCGAAGGTAAGCGAAGCCTGCGATGCGTTAAGCGTGGCGCGCGCCTGTCCGATGATCGACTGTTGCAACGCGACCTGCGCATCGAGATTGGTGACCGCAGCCTCGGCAGCCTTCACATCGGCCTTGGCCTGCGAGAGGGCGGCCTGGAAATCGCGATCGTCGATGCGGGCGAGAACCTGACCGGCCTTGACGGTATCGTTATCGTTGACGAGGACCTGCTTGATATAGCCGGCGACCTTCGGAGCGACGGTCGTGTAGTCGGCCTTCACATAGGCATCGTCGGTGGATTCGACGAAGCGGCCGACCGTCCAGTAGCGATAGCCGAAATCGCCGGCGAAGGCGACGCCGGCAAGCAGGGCCGCGGCGAGGACGGCGCGCTTGATGAGTTTGCGGCCGGTCTTCTTCGGGGTTTCTGAGGTCGCTGCTGCTGCAGCCATTGCTTCCGCGGTCGGTGCCGAAGCTTCCGCGGTGGGGGCGGTTCCGGCCTGCTGGACGTTCTTGAAAACTTCGTTGCGGGGCAGTTCGACCATTGTCCTTCTCCATTCGTCTTGGCCCCGTTCGTGCGAAGCCCTGTTCGATGGGAGGAAGATGGACCCGGACATTGTTTCTGATAATCTGCTGTTTTCGGGAAAGATCATCAACTCTCAGCGGATAATCGAGGAGCGATATGGATCGGCTGACCAGCCTCACAGTCTTCGGTCGGGTGGTGGAATGCGGCGGCTTTTCGGCTGCCGCGCGGCGCCTCAACATGTCCGTGACCATGGTGGGCAACCATGTGCAATCATTGGAAGATCGCCTTGGAGTGCGGCTTCTGAACCGCACCACGCGCAAGGTCAGCCTGACCGAAACCGGCAAATATTACTATGAGCGCTCGTCGCAGATCCTGGCCGATCTGGAAGAGGCGGATCGCGCCGCCGGCGCATTGAGCTCCACGCCGCGTGGCACGCTCAGATTCTATACGAGCAGCGCCATCGTCCGTTTCCTGTTGCCCGTCATCAATGAATTCATGACGCTCTATCCGGCGGTCCAGATCGATTTCAACATCGGCGAGCGGTCAATTGATATGATCGAGGACGGATATGATCTGGTGATCCGCACCACGCCATCTCCGGATTCGAGCCTCGTCGCGCGCAAGCTGACGCCATGGCGGCACTTCCTCGTCTGCTCGCCGGATTATCTCAAGACCCACGCGATGCCGACGACGCCGGCTGAAGTCGCCGAGCACAACTGCCTGCAATATGCCTATTATCCCTTTGGCGAGGAATGGCGCTTCGAGGATGCAGAGGGGCGGCTGGCGAGCGTCAAAGTGGGCGGCAGCATAATTTCCAACAGCGCGGAGACACTGCGCTATCTGGTACTGAATGGGCAGGGCATCTTCCTCGCCCCAAGCTTCGTCGTTTTCGAGGATCTGGAGGCCGGTCGCCTGGTGCGCATGATGCCGGATTATCGCGGCGTTGAGATCCATATCAACGCCGTCTATCCGAACCGCAGCCATCTTCCGACCAAGGTGCGGCTGTTCCTCGATATGCTGGTGGAGCGTTTTGCCGAACACCGCAAATGGATGGCGTGAAAAAACGTCCGCCGGGACTGTTTTCCGCCGGACGCCCGTCCGAGGTCATTCTCACCTGACGTCCAACACGATCTTGCCCTTGGCATGCGCGCGTTTGCCTTCCAGCATTTCATGCGCCGCGATCGCCGCATCGAGTGGCAGCACATCACCGACATTGGTTTCGAGTTCGCCATCATCGACCATCGCAGCGATTTCGCTCAGCTCTTTCGTCGTGACCTTGACGAGGAAGAATAAGGCCTCGACGCCATGCGCTTTGGCGAGATCCTGATCCGGCTGCGAGACGGCGGAAATCAGCTTGCCGCCACGCTTCAGCACCGGGAAGGAGCGTACCTGGGTCTCCCCACCGACAAGATCGATGACTGCATTTACATCGCGGGCGAAATCCTCGAAGCGCTGGCTGCGGAAATCGACAACCACATCGGCGCCGAGCCGCTTGACGGTCTCGATATCGCCGCCGCTGGCTGTGGCGATCACCTTCAGCCCGGCCTTGCGGGCGAATTGCACGGCATAGGCCCCGACATTGCCTGCCGCACCGTGGATCAGCACCGTCTGCCCGGCGGTGAGCTTCGCGTGATCGAACAGCGCCTGCTTTGCGGTCGCCGCGATGACGGGGATCGAGGCGGCGTCGATATGGCCAATGCTTGCGGGCTTCAGGGCAATCATGCCCGCTGCCGCGATCGCATATTCGGCATAGGCACCGATGAAGCGGGGATTGGTGACGCCATAGACGGCATCGCCGCGGGTCACATGCGTAACACCGTCGCCGACCGCTTCGACCGTGCCCGAGAGATCGGAACCGAGCGTCAACGGCAGCGGCTGGGGCAGGGCACTGTTTCCCGAACGGATCCAGCCATCCCAAGGGCCGACACCGGCCGCGTGTACTTTGATCAGAACCTCGTCCTTGCCGGGCGCGGGGATCTCGACATCCTCGGCGATGATGACTTCCGGCGGTCCGAATGCATGAACCCTGTAGGCTTTCATGGTTCTACCCGTCTGCGCGGCATTCTCCGCTATGGTGCTCATCGTTCGCTCCTTTGTGTGAACCGGGCTTCCGGTTTCGATGGAGTGAAGATGCCGCCATCGAAGGCTTTCGATAATCCATGCTGCTTGGGAAGGATTATCAAGCATCGGAGGATAATCCGGTCCGGCGGTGCTACCCGCGGGACCGGCATCCTATCACGGCCGGACCGGAGAGCCGACATATCCGGCGGATTGGATATAGGCGATCGGCGCAAAGAAGTTGCCGCCGGCATTGAAGGCCATCAGCCCTTCCTCGCTCAACGCCGCCTGCACGGCCGGGCGGGCCGCAACACGCTTCATGAAGGCAGGAAGCGCGGGAAAACGATCGAGATCGATTTCTATCCAGGGCGACCAGTTCAGGCAGACGAAGAGATAGGCATCCGCGACAGTGAAATCCCCGCCGGTGAGATAGGGGCCGGCAAGCCTTGCATTGATCCAGTCGAGGCGCTTGTGAACGACGGCGCGCATTGCCTCATGTGCTGTTGCATAGTCGGCCTTGAAGAGCATGGCCATCGGCTTGTGAAGTTCTGACGTGATGAAGTTCAGTAGGGACTGCACCTGATTGCGGCCAAAGCTGCCGATCTCGGGCAACATCTTTCTCCCGTCAGGAACACTATCGGCAAGAAACTGCACGATCGCCGGTCCCTCCGTCAGCACCTTGCCGTCATCGAGCACCAGCGCCGGTACATAGCCGTTGCCGTTGATACCGAGGTAATCCTCGCCGTTGCCGGTTCGATGCGTCTTTCGATCGACAGTGATGAGCTCGATATCGATATCCAGCTCCCGGCAGACGATATGCGGCGAAAGCGAACAGGCCGCTGCATGCATGTAGAGCCTCATGGGTTCCTCCTCCTGCGCGGTGCAAGACCGGCGCGCATCAATCCGTTGGACATTTGTACTATTTCGCATAAAATTTACTTGGTCAATTATTTTATGCGAAACGGTACAAAATGAGCGAGAAGAAACGTGGCCGCCCAAGGGCCTTCGATGCGAAAGTGACATTGGAAAAGGTGAGGGAGGTGTTCTGGGACCGGGGCTTTGCCGGCACATCGCTGGATACATTGAGTGCCGCCACCCAGCTCAACCGTCCAAGCCTCTACGGCGCTTTCGGTGACAAGGAGAATCTCTACCTTGATGCCCTGGAGGGCTATAGAGCGGAAAGCATGGGCGTGCTGGCAGACGCTCTCGATCCATCGCTGACGCTTCGCGAAAATCTAGCGCGTGTCTACGGTCGCGCCCTCGATATCTATCTTCACGGCGAAACGGCCGCACGCGGCTGCTTCCTCATAGGCACCGCAACGGCCGAAGCAATCCAGCACGAGCGCGTTCGGGATGTGCTGAACCGCAGCCTCAACGATTTTGACGGCGAGATCGAGAAACGCATGACGCTCGCTAGGGAGCGCGGCGAACTACCCGGTGGTGCCGATCCTCACATGTTGGCAAAGCTCGCCTCGGCCATCATGCATTCGCTTGCTGTCCGCGCGCGAGCCGGCGATAGCCGTGAAACGCTGGAGGCTTTGGCGCAATCCGGCGTCGAGATGATCTGCGGAAAAGCCTGACGATCAGGCTTCTTCCTTTGGCCGCACCAACCACGCAAAGCCCGCGCCTGCGAGCAGTAGAACGCAGGTGCCGAGAAACACCGCCGGCATGCCGATATGCCCGCCGACGAAACCGCCGAGAACAGGCCCGACAACCTGACCCACATACTGCGAAGAGATGGAAAGGCCGAGGATGCTGCCGGCCGCGCTATCCGGCACACTATGCCTGATGACGGCGGTGATGCAGGGCAGGAGCCCGCCGAGCGCCACACCCATCAGGAAACGCAGGGCGATGAGCTGCCACGAAGCGGTCACGAAGGCCTGCGGAATGAGCAGCAGGCCTGCTATTGCCAACGCGCCGGCAATGACCGGCCAGTGGCCGATCCGGTCGGCAAGTTTGCCGAGCCGCGAAGCCGAGAGAATGCTGCCGAGCGCCGCTGCCGACATGACGATACCGGCGACCATCGTCACCCGACCCTGATCGGGCACGAGCTGCGCCACATAGACGGTGATGATCGGCTCGATCGACATGTTGGCGAGCATCAGCAGCAGGCCAGTCACCAGCATCGCGACAACAGGCCCCTTGTCGGGAATGGATTTCCAGCCGCCGGACGCCTTGGCCGCCTGTTTGCGGGCCGCCGACTTCTCCTCCTTGATGAGGAAAGTGGTGGCGAGAAAGGCAAGGAAGATCATGCCGCCTGCGGCCAGGAATGTGCCGCGGATGCCAATGATGGGCGGCAGCGCCCCGCCGATCAGCGGGCCGACAAGGTTGCCAGCCATGATTCCGGATGAGAGCACACCGAGCGCCCAGGCGGAGCGGTCCTTCGGCGTCTGTGTCGCCACCAGCACCATCGACCCGGAGGCATAACCGCCGGCGAGGCCGACGAAGAGGCGCAGTGCCACGAGCTGCCAGATATTTCCGGCCATGCCCATCAGCGAGATGGCGATGGTCATGCCGAGGCTGGCGCGCACCAGCATCAGCTTGCGTCCATAGATGTCACCCAGCCGACCCCAGATCGGCGCCACGCAGGCCGCGGCCAAGAAGGTCGCGCCATAAGCGATACCCGACCACTGCACGATCGCCGCATGATCGCTCACGCCAAGCTCCTCCACATAAAGCGGAAGGAAGGGAAGAAGCAGCGTCATCGCCACGATGGTCGTGAACGAGCCCACGAGCGAGATGACGAGATTGCGTTTCCAGTAGGCGGAGCCGGGCGCCGCCTTTGCGGCGTCCCATTGGGTGTCGGTCATTGCGGATCTTCTTCGGTACAGTCTGGCCGCGGCCAAGATGAAGCGATCCTCACTTTACGCATCACCCTGGGGGCTGCCAAGGACGGATTCCGCCCGATCCGACCTGCCGCCAACGGCAAAAGGGATTGAAAGTCATAATTTCGCCCCTAACTGATTGCAATATGCAATCAGAATTCCAAAAGAGTAGCAGTCATGAGCGACAGAGATGAGGACCGCGCGAAAATGCTGCGCAATCTCTATACAGCCTATCTGGATCGTCGGAAGGATATCGTCGGCGCGATGCTGACGGAGGACTTCACCTTCTCCAGCCCGCAGGATGATCATATCGACCGAGCCACCTATTTCGAGCGCTGCTGGCCGAACGAGCCGGAGCTGAATGCCTTCGATATCGAATTCCTGGTGGTCCGTGGCGATGAGGCTGTCGTGCGCTACCGGGCGGAGATGACCGACGGCAAAGCGTTCCGAAACATCGAGAGCTTCCGTTTCGACGGCGACAGGATAGCAGCCGTCGACGTCTATTTCGGCCGCAACACCGCTTAGAAGAACCGGATCGCCGACGTCGCGATGATGATGATCGAAACCGCGATCATCAGCGGTTTCACCGGCAGCCGCTTGACGAGGATCGCGCCGAAGGGGGCAGCGATCACCCCGCCGATGATCAGGCCCACCGCCGAGCCGAGTTCCGACCAGCCGAGCGTCAGGACGAAAGTGATCGAGATGATCAGCGTCACCGCGAATTCGGTGAAGTTGGTCGAGCCGATCACCCGCTTCGGATCGTGACCGCGGCCGACGAGCGAACTGGTGACGATCGGTCCCCATCCGCCGCCGCCGATGGCATCGAGCACGCCGCCGCAGAGCCCGACGGGTGGCACCATCCAATCATGCACGTTACGTTTGGGCGTCGGGTGGAAAGCCTTCCAGAGAATGATAAGTCCGATGGCGATCAGATAGGCCGAGACAAAAGGCTCGATCATCTTGCCTTCGACGTTTGCAAGCAGGAAGGCGCCGACCGCCCCGCCGATCATGCCGGCGGGTGCGAGCCGCGCCACGAGCTTCCAGTCGACATTCCGGTGCCAGGCATGGGAAATGCCCGATGCGGCCGTCGTGAACATCTCCGTCACATGCGTCATCGCGCTGGCATTGGCGACCGGCACGCCAAGCGCCAGCAGGCTGGTCGTGGAGAGCACGCCGAAGGCCATGCCGAGCGCGCCATCGATGATCTGCGCGCAGAAACCTACGACGATGAAGAGGAAGAAATCCGTGGTCATCAAGATCCCCGGCGAGCGAAAGCCCGACTGAAAACACGCTTGAAGCACGTTGCGCAAACTATGCTGCGGTTTTGCGATTGCGACATGCAGAAAACAAAGACCTAAAGCGTGGAAGCGAATCTGAAAGATCGCGACACGCATTGGGACGAAAAAAGTTCCATCTCAAGCATCCTGTGCGCGCCGTTTGAGGCGAACGACCTTGAAGAAGCCGTTCGGGAAAACCGGCAATATTTCAATGGAATCGAAACAACTCTCGCGTGCCCAGTTGGTGATTCTCCGGATCCGGAAGGCGGAGCTCCAGCCGATGCGCCGGGCGAGCGGCGCCACGGCTTCCTCGATCGCACCCTGCAGCCCGGCGCCGTCGCCGAGCTTGCTGGCCAGGATGATCTCGCCGCCCGACCGCAGAACACGGGCGCATTCATTGAGCGCCCGTTCCGGCTCGGGGATGAGCGTGATGACGAAGGGCAGGCAGACCGCATCGAAGGACCGGTCCTCGAAGGCCAGCGCGTGGGCATCCATCACCTGCAATTGCCGGACATGGAAAAGTTTCTGCCGGATGACTTTTTCCCGCGCCCTGGCAATCATATGCTCGGAAATGTCGATGCCCGTCACCCGGGAGCGGCGCGGATAATGAGAGAGCACCAGTCCGGTGCCGACGCCGATTTCCAGAATGTCAGTACCGGCATCAGCGGCAAGCCTCGCCAGCGTGCGATGCCCGTCGCGCAGGAGACCGCGATAGACCCGGTCATAGACCGGTGCCCAGCGCTGATAGATTTTCTGCTGATCCTCAGGCCGATTTTGGACATGTTCCATGTGAGCGCCTCCTCCAGACCCTGCCTTCAAACTCATGAAGGCAGGCTCCGGTTCCGGGCTGCATGGCGGAGGGCTGTCAGGGGTGCTGCTTTTGCCTTCGGCGGAAAGTTCTCTTCCCGTCGAAGAAAGTCTCGATCACTCTGCCGGCGGCGTGCGCAGATTGGCTTCGATGGCGGAGAGTTCGTCATTGACGGAGCCGGCGATCATGCCGTTGCGCAGCGACTTGTTGGAAATATCGATCATCGGAGCGAAGGTGGCAGTCGGCATGCGGACCTCTTCCTTCGCAGGCTCTTCGACGGCCAGGGCGTCTGCGAGGCTTGGGCGATCGCCGCGCGCCACTTCGAGCTGGCCGCTGAGGATAGCGCGTTCGGCGCGGAGCTGGCGGATTTCCGACTTGGCGATTTCCAGGCTCGTCCGGAGCTGGCTGATTTCGTATCGGTCGGTATCCAGACGCGTATCGAGTTCATGCTTGAAGGCTTCGATCTCGCGGTCGCGCTTGTTGCGGTAGCTTTCGGCCTCGCGCAGCTTCATCACCAGATCGTTGCTATGGGCGGCCAGCTCGCGGCGGGCCGCTTCGCTTTCCGTGCCGTTGAGGCGCACGCGGTTGATCTCGTCGGTCATCCGTTCCAGGCGCGCCAGAGCTGTGGCAAGCTCGGACTTGCTGCGCTTCAGTTCGACGCGGGTGGACTGCAGCTCTTCGTCCGTCATCTTGTTGCGGCTGTTGGCGGTCGACAGCAGCTTTTCGACGAGTTCAGCCTTGGAGCCGATCGCCTCATGCCTGGTACGCAGATTGGCGATTTCGAGCGTCGAGGAGGTTTCCAGCGTTTCGAATTCGGCTTCGAGGCGGCGGTAGCGCTCCTCGGAAGCGGTTAGATCCTGCTTCAGATTGGCGACGGAGGACTGCAGGCCGCGAGTCAGCGCCTCATGCTCCGAAAGGTTGGTCTTGAGGTGGCTGCGCTCCTCGTTGAGGCGCGCGAGCTCGCGAAGCTGAATGCTGTTTTCGCGGCGCGAGCTTTCGACGAGCAACTGATGAGCCGTGGTTTCCAGCTCCAGCTTTTCGCGGGTCGTCGCCAATTCGCGGCTGCGGGCATCATGGTCCTGCTGCGTGCGGCGAAGCTGTGAGGAAACCTCGTCGAACTGCAGCGCCCTGTCGCGAATCTCGCGTTCGGCGTCGATCAGCCGGGCCTCGACGACGGTGAATTCTTCCCGCGTCAGCTCGTGCACGCCCTGCAGCTTCACCAGTTCTTCGCGGTAGGTGCCGGCCTCCACGCGAAGCTGGCTGCTGTCGAGCTTCAGCTCCTTGTTGTCGACCGTCAGGCGCTGGTTTTCCTGATCGGCCTTGCGCCGTGCATTGCTCTCGTAGTCCAGCAATGAGCCGAGACGCGAGCATTCGGCCCTCAGCGCGCCCGTTTCGTTGAGCGAGTGGGTGTGTGCGCCAAGCAGCGAGGAAACCCGCTCCTGCAGCGACGTCAGGCTGACCAGCAGCTCCTCGGAGGATTGCTTGTTCTCCTCGATCACCGTGCCGAAAGCCTGGAAATCATCGACTTCCGAAACGCTGTACTGCACTGGCGGCTTGTCCACGAGGGCCGTCTGTTCGGTGACGGACAACATCTGGCGATGGCTGGATATTCTCAAACCCGGCTTGACGGGTTCTTCATTACGACGAAAAAAGCTCATGACCATCACACGCCCCGAAGTTGATGTCAGAAGTCCCTGAAATGATTTATGCGATGCTAATTAAGTAAACCCTATCGAAGGTTGTGCTAACGCACTCCAATAGCCTTGGATTGCATCTAAGACGCGCTATTCGTCGCCTGTCAAAAGCGTCCGAAAGAAATTAACAGATTTTTATTGAAATCCCGCCGGCGGCCCCTAAGCGCGATGACGAGACGCGAGCGTGCCTCATTTTCCGGACGCGATTACGGGAATGTGAGCGCCGCCAGGAGAGGGATTTATTCCTCTGCATGCCAATTTCCTGTTTGCAGTCCTCCTGGTTTCAAATCCCGCAACGCGCGGCACTGCCTGTGATTTGCGCTTTTGAAGAGAGCCCATTGGAGAGAGGCAATTTTTCCTCGAAGTCGTTGTTTTTTGATAATTCGCCGGTTGCCACTCCGTGGTTCCCCTCCTATGTTCCGCCTCACCTGCCGATGACGCAATCTATTGCCAAGAGGAGATCTGATATGGCTTTCGAATTGCCTGAACTTCCCTATGACTACGAAGCCCTTGCTCCCTTCATGTCGAAGGAGACGCTGGAGTTCCACCACGACAAGCATCACAAGGCTTACGTCGACAACGGCAACAAGCTTGCAGCGGAAGCCGGCCTGGCCGATCTCTCCCTGGAAGACGTCGTCAAGAAGTCCTTCGGCACCAATGCCGGCCTCTTCAACAATGCTGCCCAGCACTACAACCACATCCATTTCTGGAAGTGGATGAAGAAGGGCGGCGGCGGCAACAAGCTGCCGGGCAAGCTCGAAGCTGCCTTCACTTCCGACCTCGGCGGCTATGACAAGTTCAAGGCCGATTTCGCCAATGCCGGCGCCACCCAGTTCGGCTCCGGCTGGGCCTGGGTTTCCGTCAAGAACGGCAAGCTCGAGATTTCCAAGACCCCGAACGGCGAAAACCCGCTCGTTCACGGCGCCACCCCGATCCTCGGCGTCGACGTTTGGGAGCACTCCTACTACATCGACTACCGCAACGCTCGTCCGAAGTACCTCGAAGCCTTCGTCGACAGCCTGATCAACTGGGACTACGTCCTGGAGCGCTACGAAGCGGCAACGAAGTAAGCTCTTCCGAGCATCCGGCTTTTCAGCACCCGGCGCCACAAGCGCCGGGTGCTTTCGTTTCTGCGGCAATCCGGTCCGCCCAGCAATTCCACCTTTGAAAACCGCTTGACTTATTCATACCCGTTTGGCTATAAATCAATCCATAGCCAAACGGGTATGAATTCACATGTCGAATGCCCATGATGCGCTTTTCAGGGCGCTTTCAGACCCGACCCGAAGGGCGATCTTCGAGCGCCTGTGCCGCGAAGGCGAGAAGACGGTCGGCGCGCTGACGGCGCGGGCCGGCGTCTCTCAGCCGGTTGTCTCCAAGCATCTGGCGGTGCTGAAGGGCGCCGGTCTGGTGCGCGATCGCCACGAAGGCCGCCAAACCCATTACAGCGTTGAGATCAAGGCGCTTGCCCCTCTGGCGGACTGGACGACAAAGATGGCCAGCTTCTGGGAAAAGCGGTTCGACGATCTCGAAGATTTGCTCAAAAGGATGGACCAATGAACGAAACCTCGACTGAAATCCGCTCCGTCATCGTCGAACGGGAGATTGCTTTCCCGCCGGAAAAGATCTGGCGTGCGCTCACCCAGCCGCATCTGATCCAGGAATGGCTGATGAAGAACGACTTCAAGCCCGTTCCGGACCACCGCTTCAAGCTCAGCGCGGAATGGGGCTCCGTCGATTGCCGGGTTCTGGAGATCGAGCCGAACAGGACGCTCTCCTACACCTGGGATGCCTACGGTCTCGAAAGCACCGTCACCTGGACGCTGACCCCCGCCGGATCGGGCACCCATCTGCGCATGGAACAGGCTGGCTTCCGTCCGGATCAGGAACAGGCCTATCAGGGCGCCAAGTTCGGCTGGCAGCGTTTCTTCGAAAACCTGGAGCAGGTTGTGGCGCGCGCCGACTGACGCAGGACGCCCGGCGTCTGATCGTTTGAGGAGGAAGAACAATGAACTGGAACAAGTCCATCCGTCAGCTTCATCGTTGGCTGTCGATCATCTTCACGGTGACTGTTATTGCCAACTTCGCCACCATGGCGGTGGGCACTCCGCCGGCCTTCGTGGTCTACTCGCCGCTACCACCGCTCTTCCTGCTATTGTTTAGCGGCCTCTATATGTTTGCATTGCCCTATCTTGCCGGTCGCCGGGAGCAGGGCTCGGCCGCAGGGTGAGGCATCGCACGGGCATTTTGTCAAAAAGCCGCGGCCGGCTGCGACGTCACATCGCTGTCACCCGCGGCCTCTACATCACGCCGCATGTCATCAGCCGATCTTCCCCTTTTCCGCTTCGGCGTCATCGCCGACCCGCAATATGCCGCCATCGAACCGCAGGTCGAAATGGGGCGCTATTACGCCAACAGCCTCGCCAAGGTCGCTGCTGCCATCGAGACCTTCAATGGCGAGGAACTGAGTTTCGTCATGACGCTCGGCGATATCATCGACCGCGATTTCAGAAGCTTCGACGATATCCTGCCGGTCTACGAAAAGCTGCGCCACGAAGCACATTTCCTGCTCGGCAATCATGATTTCGGTGTTGCTCCGGAATATCTGGAAAAGGTTGCGGAACGGGTCGGCATGCCGGCGGCCTACTACAGCTTCCAGCGCCACGATTTCCGCTTCATCGTACTCAATGGCAACGAAGTCAGCACTTTCGCACCGCCCGAAGGCCATGCCTTCCGTACGCTTGGCCGCGAGCGTCTGGCGGCGCTGCTGGCCGCAGGCGTCGACAACGCCCATGAGTGGAACGCGTCGCTGAGCGACGAGCAATTCACCTGGTTGGCAAATGAGATCGAGCAGGCGAAGGCCGCGGACGAGAAGGTGATCGTCATGAATCACTTCCCCGTCCATCCACCCTGCGAGCATGATATGTGGGACCGCGAGCGCATCGTCGAACTGCTGTCTTCGCAGGACAATGTCGTCGCCTATCTCAACGGCCATAACCACGTCGGCAATTACGGCAAGGTCGGCGGCTGCCACTTCGTCAATTTCAAGGGTGTGGTCGATACCGAGAGCGAAAACACTTTCGCGATCGTCGATGTATACTCGGACCGGATGGAGATCCGCGGTTTCGGCCGCGAGGACAGCCGCACTCTCTCGTATTAAGCCACTTCCGTCGCGACCGTCGCCGGCTGTGCCCGGTGCTCCAGCGCGTCCTTCTTCGGCGGCGTGCCGAACATGCGGGCATATTCGCGGCTGAACTGCGAGGCACTTTCATAGCCCACCTGATAGGCGGCATTGGCGGCATTGATGCCATCGGCCACCATCAGCCGCTTTGCCTCGAGAAGCCTGAGCTGCTTCTGATATTGAAGCGGGCTCATCGAGGTCAGCATCTTGAAATGCTGGTGAAAGGAGGAGGGGCTCATCTTCGCTGCCGCCGCCAGCTGCTCCACTCGCACCGGCGCCGTGAAATTGTCGCGCAACAGGTGAATGGCATCTGCCACGCGCCGCGTCTGGCTGCCGGGCAGCGCCAGCTTGCAGACCTCGCTGCCATTCTCGCCTGACAGCAGCCAGAAGCTGATCTCGCGCAGGATCGCCTGTCGCAGGATCGGGATAGATTTCGGTGTGTTCAGCATACGCATCAGCCGCAGGATGCAATCCTGCAATTCCGAGCCGAATTGCTGCACAAAAACACCGGGACCGCCTTCGCCCGAAGGCTTCGGCGGAGTTTCCATCGCCTCAAGAACGTCGCGCAGAATGGTGACATCGAGTTCCAGCGTCAGCGCGATCATCGGCCGTTCCACGCTTGCCTCGATCACCTGGCCGAAGGCCGGCATTTCTACGCTGATAACCAGCGCCTGCATGGTTGTATAGGTATAGAGCCGCGCTCCGAACATGATCTGCTTGGCGCCGTCGATGATGATGCAGAGCGCCGGCCGGTAGATCGCCGGCTTCGGCATGGTAAGCGTGGAAGCGCGCATCAGGTAGAAGCCGGGCAGGGCAGTTGTAAACAACCCGTCGCCGCCGCCATGGCTGTCCATGTACTGGTTAAGCACAGTCTTGATTTCATTGGACATCATCGTTCTCCGGGTGGCGGCCTTTGTCCGCCATCTTACTCCGTAGAGCGGAGGCGACAACCTATCTGGAGGAATAGGCAAGAAGTTCGAGGCTTTCGGCATTCAAGAAAAGGGGTGTCAGGACCTAGATTTCAGTCATCCGACCAAGGAGTAACCGAGATGACCGACCAGAATGCAAATTCCAAAATCGCAATCGTCACCGGCGGCAGCCGCGGCCTAGGCCGCAACACCGTCGTCAGCCTCGCCCGTGATGGCGTTGACGTGATCTTCACTTACAATTCCAACCGCGCCGAAGCCGATAAGGTCGTTGCGGAGGTTGAAGCGCTCGGCCGCAAGGCGGCCGCCCTGCAGCTCGACACCGGCAATGTCGCGGCCTTCGACGCTTTCGTGGACAATGTCCGCTCGGCGCTGAAGGGCTGGAGCCGCGAGCACTTCAACTTTCTCGTCAACAATGCCGGCACCAGTTACCACGCCTCGATCCTTGAAACGACCGAGGAGGAAATGGACAAGCTCTACAACATCCATTTCAAGGGTGTCTTCTTCCTGACGCAAAAGCTTCTGGCCGTCATTGCCGACGGCGGCCGCATCGTCAATCTCTCCAGCGGCCTTGCCCGCGTTGCCCTGCCGGGCTCCTCGGCCTACGGCTCGCTCAAGGGCGCGGTCGAGGTCCTGACGCGCTATATGGCCAACGAACTCGGTGCGCGCGGCATCGCCGTCAATACGGTCGCACCAGGCGCTATCGAGACCGATTTCAGCGGCGGCATGGTGCGTGACAATCCGGAGATCAACCGCAGGGTCGCTTCGATGACGGCGCTTGGCCGCGCCGGCGTGCCCGATGATATCGGCCCGATGATCGCCTCGCTGCTGACGGAGGCCAACCGCTGGGTCAACGCCCAGCGCATCGAGGTCTCCGGCGGCATGGCGCTCTGAGTTCCTGCTGGGCGGAGGAGAGGGATTGGCGAGCTGAACTTAGGCGTTTGCCGCCAGTGGCTTCTCTGTCCAGCTCTCTGTCCAAAGCGTGCGTAGGCCGTCGCCTTCCCCCTTGAAGAAGACTTCGGTTTCGGCACAGGCCTCCACCCGGTCGCCGCGGAAATTGCGGATGGCCTGCCTGAGTTCGCACCAGGCAACGATATTGGCAGTCTGCGAATAGTAGATCAGCGCGATCGGGCGGATCATCCGCTCGGTCGCGCGTCCCATTTCGTCGCGATAGGAAAGGGTGAGCTTGCGTTCGTCGCGGATCGCCCGTCGCACGATGGCAAGGTCCACGCCTGCGGGCGCGGGGGCGATCGTGCCCCAGGCAAACAGCGCCTTGTTCTCCATCGCCTGTCGAAGGGGCGGCGGCACTGCGCCGGCAAGCTTCTGATTGACGCGCCGCGCTGCAAGCTTCAGTTCTTCGTCGCCGGTGCGCTCCAGCAGTGCCAGCGACAGCACGATCGCTTCCGTTTCCTCGATCGAAAACATCAGCGGCGGCAGATCGAAGCCTGGCCGCATGATGTAACCAATGCCGCGCCCGCCCTCGATCGGCACGCGCATCGACTGCAGCGCGGCGATATCGCGGTAGATCGAGCGCACCGTCACTTCCAGCCTTTCGGCCATAAGGGCGGCTGTCATCGGCTTCTTCGCCAGCCGCAATATCTGTATGATTTCGAAAAGCCTGGAGGCCTTGCGCATTTGACGCCCTTTCTCCAACGCTCCTGACAATACACTGTCAGTTGGTCTCTCGTATAGAGCCACCTATCGAATTGAAATTCAACGGGCTCTGCGAAAAACGCGCTCCAACGAGGGACGGACAACTGACATGAATTACCACGAAAGCCTCTGGCTCTATTTCACTCTTCTCTTCGGTATCATCATCGTGCCGGGCATGGATATGCTCTTCGTGCTCGCCAACTCATTGACGGGCGGCACCAAACGCGGGCTGGCCGCCACCAGCGGCATTATGCTCGGCGGGGCGGTGCATTCGGCCTATGGTGCGGCGGGAGTGGGTATCCTGGTCGCCATGCTGCCGCAGCTCTTCAACCTGCTGCTCTTTGCCGGCGTCGCCTACATGATCTGGATCGGCATTTCCCTGATGAAGAGCTCAATCAAGGTCGAGGCGGTCGGCCCCGGCACGGCTCGCTCCACCTGGAAGGCCTTCCGGCAAGGCGCGGTCACCTGTCTCGTCAATCCCAAGGCCTATATCTTCGTGCTTGCCGTCTATCCGCAGTTCATTAAGCCGGAATATGGGCCGATCTGGCTGCAGGGTCTGATCATGGGCATCATGACCGTGCTGACGCAGCTTGCCGTCTACGGCACGCTTGCCATGACCGCCGGCCGCAGCCGCGATCTCCTGGTTTCCAACCCGAACACGACTGCCGTCATCGGCCGTCTTGCCGGCCTGCTGCTGGTCGTCATCTCCGCAATCAGCCTCTGGCAGGGGTGGAAGACAGCCTGATCCTGCCTATTCTTATCACATTGTTTTTATGAGGATCCGGCTAAACGTGACTATGCGACCACATGGATTTTGTCATGATCCCGGTGCAGATTGCCCTCGACCGGCTTCGCCGGTGGAACAATGGAGAGAGAATCATGAATTGGAAAACAGTTGCGGCGGCTGTTGCGTTCGCCGGCATTGCCCTCGGTTCGGTCATCGCCGCCGACGGCACGCATGACGCACGCGTTGGAATGATGAAGCAGATCGGCGGCGCAGCAGGCGCGCTGTCCGCCATCGCCAAGGGCACAAAGCCCTATGATGCTGAAGCCGTAAAGACGGCACTGACGACGATCGCCGCAACGGCGAAGGCTTTCCCGGACCAGTTCAAGCCGGGCACCGAGACGGGCGACGAGGAAGCAAGCCCGAAGATCTGGGAAAACATGGATGACTTCAAGGCACGCGCCGCGAAGCTGTCTACTGACGCCGAAACCGTTCTCGCCCAGCTTCCAGCCGATGCCGCCGGCGTCGGCGCTGCGCTGAATACGCTCGGCGGCAATTGCGGTGGCTGTCATCAGCTCTATCGCATCAAGAAGGACTAGGCGATAGAGCGAACCTGCACGATCCCGTTATCCGCACCGGCCCTTGCCGTCGGTGCGGATCGCCTTATTCTCCTCCGGCACCGGGGCCGGGGAATGCCCTTGATATCGATAGTAAGGAGAGGCGGCGCATGGTCCGCAGGTTCATCCGCTTTGTGCTCTGTCTCATCGGCGTCGTCGTGATCGGCGGCGCGGTCTTCTATTTCGTGACGGCGCCCGATGCGCTGCCGGAAAGCCACTGGGCCAATCTCGGCGCGCCCGACGTTGCGAACGGCGAGAAGGTGTTCTGGGCTGGCGGCTGCGTCAGCTGTCATGCTGCGCCCGGTGCGAAAGACGATGCGAAGCTGATGCTGACCGGCGGTCTCGCCCTGACGAGCCCCTTCGGCACCTTCCATGTGCCCAACATTTCTCCGGATGAACAGGCTGGCATCGGCCGCTGGACGCTGGCCCAGTTCGGCAATGCCATGAAGCGCGGCGTCGGCCCCAATGGGCAGCATCTCTACCCATCCTTCCCCTACGGCTCCTATACGCGCATGAGCGACAAGGACGTCAACGATCTCTTCGCCTATCTGAAAACGCTGCCGAAGAGCAGCAACGTTGCCCCGCCGCACGAATTGCCGTTTCCCTTCAACATCCGGCTGGCGCTGGGCGGCTGGAAGCTACTCTATTTCAACGACCAGCCGCGCGTCGTGCTCGTCAACGCCGACGAAAAGCTTAAGCGCGGCCAGTATCTGGTCGAAGGCCTCGGCCATTGCGGCGAATGCCATACCCCGCGCGATTCCCTCGGTGGCTTCGTCCGCGACCAGTGGCTCGCCGGCGCGCCGAACCCGGAAGGCAAGGGCCGCATACCGAACATCACGCCCGGCTCCAAGAGCGTGGGCTCCTGGAGCGAAGCCGATATCACCAACTACCTGCAGACCGGCTTCACCCCCGATTTCGACTCTGCCGGCGGCCAGATGGTCGACGTGCAGCAGAACATCGCCCACCTGCCGCAGTCCGATATCGAAGCGATCTCAGCCTATTTGAAGGCAGTACCGAGCAAGTAGCGCCTGCCTGGGACAAGCGCAGCAGACTAGGTTGGGGCTATGAAGCATCCGTCTCTTGAGGAAACCGACGCCGCGATCGCCCGCATGCGGGAGCGGCTTGGCGCGCGCAACCCCGTTCTTGCGCTCTGGTTCGCTGATACACTCGCCGTCATGGAGGCGAAGATTGCCGGCCATCTCGATGATCCCGGCGATCTGGTGAAGGCGCGGGCCGCCGCCTTCCTCTTCGTCAAGGCCGCACTTCACCAGTGGGCCATACGGCCAGCACATGAGGCGGCGGTGAAGACCAGCCCGGAAAAAGAGATGCCGTCGCGACGACTCGGTATACGCTAGGCCTCAATCACTGGAACGGACGGGTGGTCTTGAAACGGCACGACTGGCAGATCGAAGCGCGTGAATATGCCCGTCAGGAAGACCGCCGCGGCCGGCGCTTCGCGTTCACGCATCTGGCGCCGGTAAGAACCGCGCTCGTCATCGTTGACATGATCCCCTTCTTCGTGACGCCGGGCAGCTATGCCGAAGGCATCGTTCCGAACATTCAGGCGCTTGTTGCTGCGGTGCGCGCCTGTGGCGGACTGGTTGTCTGGGTGGTGCCGGCGCCCAGGCAGGCTCATCCGGAGCTGGCGCGCGAATTCTTCGGGGAGGCGATCGCAGAGCTCTACCGCACGTCAGGCGGCGTAGGGCCGATCGAAAGCAGGCTTGCGCCGGATTTCGTCCCGGAACCGCGGGATCTATTGATCGAGAAAACTTCCTACAGCGCCTTTCATCCGGAAAGCGCGCCACTTGCAGCCATGCTGAAGGCTCGCGGTGTCGATACGGCTCTCATTACCGGCACGCTCAGCAATATCTGCTGTGAATCCTCGGCCCGCGATGCCTGCAGCAGCGGCTTTCGCGTCGTCATGCTGGCCGATGCAAATGCCGCTCGCCGCGATATAGATCATAACATGGCGCTCTATTCGGTCTATCGCAGCTTCGGCGACGTGCGCACGACAGCCGAGGTTATCGGCCTGCTAGGCGAGGCTCAGGCCGCCTTCGGCTGATGTTCGGCGCCGAGGATCTGCACATAGGTATCGAGTTCTTCACTGCCGAAGCCGAGCGCCCTGTATATCTCCGCCGTAAACGTGATCGGCGCCGAACCGGACGCAGTCACGATCATGCCTGATCGCACCGCCTGCGGACCGTCACGATAATGCGCCTGGCCGCGATAGCCATCGGCGCCGGCAATGAAATCGGGCGCGTTGCTGGTATGGGCAATGTCATCGAGCGCACCGGCGCGCGCCAGCGCCAGCGTGCCGCCGCAGATCGCGGCAGTGACCTTGCCTCGCGCGATGAAGTCGTTGATGACGGGCGAAAGGTCGGGTGCCCTCTCTGTTTCCCAGATTGTCCCGCCGCAGATGACCAGTGCATCGAAGGCGTCGCCATGCAGGTTCTCGGCCACTGTATCAGGAGCCACCCGCATGCCGCCCATGGAGCGCACTCCCGCTCCGCCGGGGCTTGCGGTCACGACATCAAAGCCGAAATGCGTGCGGGCGGAGGCAGCAAGCTGCCCCACTTCCCAGTCCGCGAAGCCTTCGGTCAGTACCACCGCCAGTCGGGTCATGCTCTCCTCCCTTGCAAGACGCCCAAGCGGCTGGAGCCACTCACGACAGGGACTGCATATAGCGCATGCCGGTGACCGGACGAGGGGTGAAGTCCATCTGTTCGTAGAAGCGGTGAGCCTTCAGGTTGCCGGTTGCGGCGCTGACGGAGAGGTAATCGCAGCCTGCAATGCGTGCAGTTTCGCGGGCGCGGTCGACGAGAAGCTGGCCGGTGCCATGGCCGCGATGACCGTCGCGCACGAAAAGGTGATGCAGGTCCATGCCGCGCTTGCCTTCCTGCGCCCTGTAGAGCGGAACGAGAATGGCATAGCCGATCAGGCCTTCGCTGCCATCGGCGACAATAGCCGAAATCCACGGCGTCGGCCCGAAGAGATCGCGCTCGAGCTGCTCCGGTGTCGAGGCCGAAATGTCGCCGTGATGGGTGGCAAGAAGACCGATCATCTCGTGGAGTTCGAGAATGTCACGCGGTTTTGCGGCGCGGATCGTCACGACCGGCGGGCGCATCAGCGAAATTTCGCTGTCTTCGATTTCAAGCATGATCTTCGCGTCCTTTTCGAAGTTTATGCCGTCAGGACGCTGCCGATACAACAAAGCCGCCTGACGGCGGCTTGTTGACATTATGATCTGTCTCGGCCGCCCTTTACAGGTACAGCCAAAAATACGAGCGGTTATGGTGCGCGTTCTCGATCATGCAGAGATCAATCCTCCGAAACCGCTCGTTTGTCAATGGCGGCTCCGGCAAGATCAGGCCGCATCTGCAGGAGCCGCACAAGCTCCATCGGCGCAGCCGTCGATCTTATCAGCAGGCATTGTTGCCGGAAGGGGAGCGGCCAGCGCCATGCCGATGCGTGCGCCGACCGCAATATCGTCCTCGACGCCAAAGGCATGATGCAGGATCGCCCCGTCACGGCCGATCAGTACGGAGGAGGGCGTTCCCCTGAAACCATAGTGGCGCATTGTCATTGGTATGTCGGACTGCCTGTCGGCCTGATCGACACCGATGGGCGAGGTCAGTCGATATTCATGGATGAAAGCCTTGAGCACAGTCGGCGTCATCGCTTCGTGATGCTCGAAGACCGTGTGCAGGCCGATGACCTGGAGATCCGTGTTGGCGAAGATGCGCTCGATACGGCGCACTTGCGGCAGGCTTTCGGCCACGCAGCCGGGGCAGAGCAGCTGGAAGCTGTGCAGGTAAATCACCTTGCCACGCAATCCGGCGATGGAGAGCGGTTGAGGCGTGTTGAACCATTCGCTGACGGAAAGTTCCGGTGCGAGTGTCAGATCGGACATGTCGAAATCCTTGGTCGTTGGGCAGACGCTTCTTCGCCCGTTGCATCCGGGGCGCAATGGGATAATCCTGCCTGTTGTTTTCTCTTCTCTATTTGCCTGGAGAGAGGAAAGAGCCGGTCCGGCGATGGCAGTCGACGGACCGGCGACCCGCTCACTTTGCAGGCATGACCTTGCCCGGCAGGCTGAGATTGCCGGATGCGACCTTGAAGACATTGTCGACGCAGAGCAGCGGCGCATGCAGGTTGCCGTTGATCTTCAGCCCTGCCGTCACGCCATCATAGGAAGCGCCGACCAGGCCGCCGAGCAGCGACAGCGGAATGGTGACATCGACGCGATCGCCCTTGAGCGCGGTCGGATAGTCGGGGCTGTCGATCAGCAGCGGAACGCCCGGCCAGGTGGCGGGAAGCTTCGGCTTGGCGCCATCGGGAATATCGGTCACCTTCAACCCGCCGGCGCAGGCCTTGTCCTCGTTGAGCACGACCCAATGTGGATGCCAGACATCGCGGTTCTTGCCCTTATAGGCGGCATCGTCGAAATCGGGATGGAAGGTAACGGCAAGTGCGACGATGCCCTGGTCCTTGTCGAAGCCGATATCGTCACTGTTGAGCGAGGTCGGCCAGACATAGGCATAGATGCCGGAGCCTTCGAATTTACCTGTGACCGCGGGCTTCTCAGCGCCGGCCTCGCCGCGCACGCGGGTTGAGAAGACCGCCTTGTCGCCCTTGGTGACGATCTCAGTTTCGATGATATCGAACGAGGCTTTCACAACGACAGACGGTTCTGCCGTGACGGGATGCGCCATGGCTGAGCCCAGCCAAAGGGATAGCGCTCCGGCGATGGCCGCGCCGGTGACAAATTGTCTCAACATTTTGAATTTCCTTCTCTTTCTAAGTTGCCTGGAGAGTGCGCCTATCCTTTTTCGAAGGCATCCCAGGTGGCAGCCCGGGTTGCCGGATCGGCGGTTTCATGGTCGCGGCAATCGATGCGCAGTTCATTGCTGCCGAAGGCCGCGTTCACGAAATCACAATGGTGCGGCTTGGCAGCACCAGAATGCTGATAAGGGCGGAAATAGCGACAGCTCGCACACATCCGCTGGATCGGTATTGCGTCTGCCTCCTGCAGATGCCGGATCATCTTGACGAGCGACAGCAGCAGGCCTTCCTGCTCGCCGGGAGAAAGCGACCGGGCCGCCTCCATCGCCGCTGTCTCTATCGGCGAAACCGAGCCAAGCGCCGCCAGCCCCTCGGGCGTGATGCGGATTGCCGTTGAGCGCTTGTCATCGGCGACACTTGCCTTGATGACAAAGCCCTTGCGCTCGAGCGCCCCAATCGAATCCGTCGCCGTCGGCTGCGAGACGCCGAGATGTGCCGCAATCTCTTTCACCCGCGCACCGTTTCGCCCGGCAAGGAAATCGAGGATCGCAAGCTGCGTCGGCTTCAGCCCGGCCTTTTCGGCCTTCGACCATTCATCACTGCGCATCACGATCGCGATCCGCGAAAGGCCTTCGCTGATGCGGTTGTCGATCGGAGTGGGATCTTTAGGCGTTTCCATGCTCTTAATATATAGGAGTCCTATGTAATTTCAAGAGCGACTGCGCTGCTTCGCCGCTTTCGTTTTTTGGAAAGGCAATATAGGGTACCCCCCTATACTAAATTCGAGATCGCTATGTCCCACACCACCCATCAGAAGAAGAAGCTCATCGCCCGCGTCAGCCGCCTCCGCGGGCAGCTCGAGGCGGTCGAGCGCGCGCTGGAGGCCGAGCGCCCCTGCGGTGAGATCCTCCAGCTTTTGGCCTCCGTGCGCGGTGCGCTGACGGGTCTGACGGGCGAGGTGCTGGACGAGCATCTGCACGAACATGTGCTGCATGCCGCCGACGAAAAGGCGAGGGCGGAAGCGGTCGAGGAAATATCGGAAGTATTGAGAACCTATATCCGCTGAGCCGGATCGATAAGGAGATGGCGATGATATCAGGAACGAATAGCCATGGACATGATCATGTCTTCCTGGGGCAGGACCATGCCCGGAACGAACGTCGCATCTGGTTGGTGATCGCGCTGACGGCAGTCATGATGGTGGTCGAAATCGCCGCTGGTACGGTCTACGGCTCAATGGCTCTGGTGGCCGACGGCTGGCACATGTCCACCCATGCGAGCGCGCTGCTGATTTCCGCGCTCGCCTATCTCTTCGCCCGCAAGCAGGCCCGCAACCCGCGCTTCACATTCGGCACCGGCAAGCTCGGCGATCTCGCCGGCTTCGCGAGTGCCATCATTCTGGCGATGATTGCCCTGCTGATGGGCTGGGAAAGTTTCCTGCGCATCACGTCGCCGGTGCCGATCAGCTTCAGCCAGGCGATTGCCGTTGCCGTCATCGGCCTTGCCGTCAACCTCGTCAGCGCCTGGATGTTGAGCGGTAGCGGCGGTCACCATCATGGACACGGGCATGATCACCATCACGATCATCACCACGGCCACGATCATGGCCACCATGGTCATGCGGATAACAATATTCGCTCCGCCTATATGCACGTCATCGCCGATGCGCTGACCTCGGTGCTCGCCATTGCTGCGCTCACTTTCGGCAGTCTCTATGGCTGGCTCTGGCTCGATCCGCTGATGGGCATCGTCGGCGCTCTCATCATTGCGCAATGGTCCTGGGGGCTGATGAAATCGTCGGGCGCCGTGCTGCTCGACGTGCTCTCCGAAGGGGAAACGCTGCCGGATGAGATCCGGGGTGCTATCGAGGGCGATGGCGACCGCATCACCGATCTCCATGTCTGGCAGGTCGGCCCCGGCCATCATGCGGCAATCGTCGCCGTGCTCACGCCGCAGCCGCGCGACACGGCCTTCTACAAGGAGAGACTATCGAGCCTGGACGAGTTGTCGCATGTGACGGTGGAGGTCACGCGCGCCGCCTGATCCTGGCCTTAAAGCCGAGATGCCGCCGCAATCAGCCCTTACGCCTGTGTTCCTGATTCCCCGGAGGTCTCTATGAATCACAGCTTCACCCGCCGCAGCTTCATGGGTTCCGCCTTGCTGTTGCCTGCGCTGGGCTTTGTGCCTCGCGTGTACGCTGCGCAGCAGGATGACGATATCGACAAGCGGCTTGCAGCACTTGAAACGCGCATCGGCGGGCGCCTTGGGGTCTCTGTTCTCGACAGCGACACGAATGTCTCCTTCGGCTATCGCGGCAGCGAGCCCTTCGCCATGTGCAGCACCTTCAAGGTTCTGGCCGCCGGCCTCGTTCTCGCCCGTGTCGACAAGGGTGATGAAAAGCTCGACCGGCGCGTCACCTACGGCAAGGACAAGCTCGTCACCTATTCGCCCGAGACCGAAAAGCACGCCGGCGGCGAGGGCATGACGATGGCCGAGATCTGCAAGGCCGGCATTACGCTGAGCGACAACACGGCCGGCAATCTCATGCTGGAAAGTTTTGGCGGCCCGGCTGGATTGACCGACTGGCTGCGTTCCGTCGGCGACGGTACGACAAGGCTCGACCGCATGGAAACCGCGCTGAACGAGGCGACGAAAGGCGATCCGCGCGACACCACGACGCCCGATGCCATGCTCGATACGCTCGGCAACATCGCCCTTGGCTCGGTCCTGGCGGAAGATTCAGCCAATCAGCTTGTCGACTGGATGGTGGCCAATACGACCGGCGGCGCGCGCCTGCGTGCAGGCCTGCCCTCCGGCTGGAAGATCGGCGACAAGACCGGCACGGGCGACAACGGTTCGGCCGGCGATATCGCCATCATCTGGCCGCCGAATCGCGGCCCCATCGTTGCCGCAGTCTATATGGCGGAAATGACCGTGAAGATGGACGAGTTCAATCCCGTCTTCGCCGAAATCGGCAAGATGATTACGGAGATTGTGTAGAGGGTTCCCGCCTGGTTTCTGCGAGCTCATCCGCCACGTTCCGGCGTGCCGGAGCATGTCGGGCATGGATAATTGAAAAGCCGCGAGGCAGCATCGCTACTCCGCGGCTTTTCGGATGAGACCTGAGATCAGGCGGCCGAATTTTCGTCCGTGGACTGTGTGGGCGCGGATTGCGCAGTCGTTTGATCCTTGCTGCCGTCTCCGTCGTCTTCGATGCCGGCAAGCTCACGCTTGATCTGCTCGGCGATTTCCTTTTCGATCGCCTCGCGCTGGTCGGCGGGCATGGATTTGAGGTCGTCTTCGGTCAGACCGTGTGCTTCCAGGTATCGGGCACGGATGAATTCGGCCGGGTCCATATTGCTCCATTCAGAGAATTGGTCGACCAGGCTGTCGTGCGCCGCCTTGGCGGCGGCCTCTGCGTCGGAAGGCGGGTTGATGTAGGTCTCGTTGCCGGCCTGCACTGCCCACATCGTATTGGCGATGGACGGCGGGGTCGTGCTCGGCTGCAGGCCGGCGCCGGACTGGTTGCGCGCGCTGCCACCGAATTCGTCGGTCTGCTTGTTCTTGGATTTGCCCTGCTCGAAAAGCGAGCCGAGGCCTGAATAAATTGAAAGGCTGCTACCGATTTCCATGAAAAAATCCCCCTGAAAAATCAGTAGCAGTATGCTGGGGCAATCCTGCCCCGAGCTTGTGTATCGCTCAGCTGGCACTACGGCAGCGTGTAGGCGATGACGTAGTCGCCCGGTTTGGTGCCGACCGAACCGTGCCCGCCGGCGACCATGACGACATATTGCTTGTTGTCGCCAGTCGCATAGGTCATCGGCGTCGCCTGTCCGCCGGCCGGAAGCCGGGCCTCCCACAGCTGACGTCCGTTCGTCACGTCGTAGGCGCGCAGGTAATTATCGACGGCAGCACCGAGAAAGGCGACGCCGCCCTTGGTCATGACAGGCCCGCCGATGCCGGGCACGCCTATCTTGAAGGGCAGGGGCAGGGGCGTCATGTCATGCACCGTGCCGTTCTTGTGCATATAGGCGATGCGCCCGGTGCGCAGGTCGACGCCAGCGACATAGCCCCATGGCGGCGCCTGGCAGGGGATCTGCAGCGGCCCGAGGAACGGACCCATGAACACGCCATAGGGCGCGCCGTCATTGCGGTTGAGACCCTGTTCGCTTCCCTTCTCATCCTGCCCGCGCGGTGGAATATCGGCGGCCGGCACCAGGCGCGAAGTGAAGGCAAGATAGGTCGGCATGCCGAACATCACCTGCCGCTCCGGATCGACTGCGACCGAGCCCCAGTTGAACGTGCCGAAATTGCCGGGATAGACGATCGTTCCCTCCAGCGATGGCGGCGTATAGCGGCCCTCGTACTTGTAGCGATGGAAATCGATGCGGCAGGCAAGCTGGTCGAACAGCGAGACACCCCACATGTCCTTCTCCTGCAGCGGTTCCGGCGAGAAAGTGAGGTCCGAGATTGGCTGCGTCGGCGCCGTACGATCTTCGGGGATCGCCCCATCAGGCGCGGGGATTTCCTTGAAGGGAATGATCGGCTGCCCGGTGCGACGGTCCAGCACGTAGATATCGCCCTGCTTTGTGGAAGCCACCAGCGCCGGAACCGCCGTTCCGTCCTGCTTTGTCAGGTCGAGCAGCACCGGCTGCGCGGGCACGTCCATATCCCAGAGATCGTGATGGACGAACTGCTGCACCCAGCGAAGCTGCCCGGTATTGATATCCAGCGCCACAACGGATGAGGAGAATTTCTCGACATTCTCGCTGCGGTTCATGCCGAGCTGGTCCGGCACCTGATTGCCGAGCGGGATATAGACCATGCCGAGCTGGTCGTCGACGCTGAAGACAGACCAGCTATTCGGCGAATTCGTCGTGTAATGCTGCCCCTCCGGCAACGGCGTCGTCTGGTCCGGATTGCCGGAATCCCAGTTCCAGATCAGCGCGCCGCTGTTGATGTCATAGGCGCGGATGACGCCGGACTGTTCCTGTGTGGAATAATTGTCGTTGACCGCCCCGCCGATGATGATCTTGCCCGCAACGGCAACCGGCGGTGAGGTCGAGTAGTAATAGCCTGCCGGATTGTACTGCATGCCCGTCTGCAGATGCAGCACGCCCTGTTCCGCAAAGCCGGTGCAGACCTGCCCGTTGCTTGCATCGAGCGCAATCAACCGCGCGTCCGAGGTCGGCAGGTAGACGCGCTCCTTGCAGGGCTGGCCGGCCGGTGTCGCCTCATCGCTGTAATAGGTGACGCCGCGGCAGGTCTGGTGCTGACGGTCCGGATTCATGCCGGAATTGGCGTCATATTTCCATTTCTGCTGCCCGTTCCTGGCATCGAGCGCGATCGCCCAATTGTGCGGCGTGCAGAGATAGAGCGTATCGCCTACCTTCAGCGGCGTCACCTGATAGGTTGTTTCGCCGACATCGTCAGGCCGCTTCACGTCGCCGGTCTGGTAGCGCCAGGCCTCTTTCAGCGTGGAAACATTCTGAACGGTGATCTGGTCGAGCGGTGAATAACGCTGGCCGAACGGTGTGCGCCCGTACTGATGCCATTCGCCACCGGGCACATTGCCGCCGAAGGCCGGCGTGGCGGCAACTGTCTGCGTCGGCAGGTCACCCGCAAGATCGTGCGGATCGGTCGTCATCGAATAGACGGCGACAATGATGGCGGCGATGACCGGAATGGCGAGCGGCCAGGGATTGGCGCCGTAATGGGTGCCGGTCGGGCTGCGGAAGCCGAGTGGCCGTCGGATCCAGGGCGTCAGCAGCCAGATCCCGAAGAGGATAATGAGGCCACCGCGCGGGCCTAGCTGCCACCAGTCGAACCCCACCTCCCAGATCGCCCAGACGAGTGCCACGACCACGAGCACCGCATAGACCCAGAGCGCCACCGCCTTGCGCATGAGGAGCAGGCCTGCCGTCAACAGGAACATCAGCCCCGCGAAGAGATAGAAGATGCTGCCGCCGAGCGTGACGAGCCAGAGCCCGCCGGTGCCCAGCGCCAGTCCGAAAATGATGAAGAGGATGGAGGTAATGACGATTGCCATAAGGCAGTCTCCCGCTGGTTAGCCGGATCGGAGAATGGCGAAAAATATACGCCGATCAGACAGATAGAGCGGGAGGGTTACCTTTCAACCGCCACAATTGGCCGCGGTTGCGGTCGTCGTCTCAGGCTTTTGCAAGCTCGCGGTCGATCGCCGAGACAAGGCGATTGTCGTCAGCCGTCACATCAGGGGCGAATCGGGCAACGACCTTGCCGTTGCGGCTGATGAGGAATTTTTCGAAATTCCAGAGCACTTCGCTGTCGTCAGCCGCGAGACCGGCGCCCTTCAGCCGCTCGCGCATCGGCCCTTCGCCGGTCGTTTCCATGCCGGAACCTGTCAGGTTCTTGTAGAGCGGGTGCTTTTCCGGCCCCTTGACCGAGATCTTGGAGAACATCGGGAAGTCGACGCCGAAGGTGCTGGTGCAGAAATCGAGGATTTCCGCATCCGTGCCCGGCTCCTGTCCCTTGAAATCGTTGGCCGGAAAGCCGGCAATGACGAAGCCTTTCTCGCGCTTGTCGGCATAGAGCTTTTCAAGCCCTTCATACTGCACCGTCAAGCCGCATTTGGAGGCGACGTTGACGATGAGCAGCACCTGGCCGCGATATTCGTTGAGCGTCGTTTCACGCCCCTGAACGGTCTTGACGGGGATGTCGAGAAGGTCGGTCATCACTATCTCCGGTTAATATGGGTCGGTTGATATGGAATTGGCTGAAATCAGGTTCCGCAGAAGGTCTGCAACACCCGCTCTTCGGGCTTCGGCGGGTCCATATAGGCCGCGAATGCCGGCTGCTCGTCATAGGGATGAGAAAGCACGGATAGAAGTGCTTCGAACAGCGAGAAATCGCCATCCTCTACGGCCGCCTCGATCGCCTGCTCGATACGGTGATTGCGCGGAATGAAGGCCGGGTTGACCAGCTTCATGGCTGCGGCTCGCTCGGTGGGCGCCTGTGGATCGCGCAAAAGCCTGTCGCGCCAGCGCCCCAGCCATTCGGCGGCGGCAGTCGGTTCGCGGAAGGTCGATGCGAAGGCGGCCTCGGCCGTTTCGTCGCCCGCAAGCGCCGAAAGCCGCCGGAAGGTCAGCGTGAAATCCGCGCCCTCGGCCTGCATCAGCGCCAGCAGCGCCTGAATGAGCTCGAGATCGCCGTCCTCTGCGGAGATCAGGCCGATCTTGCCGCGCATGCCCTGCAGCCAGTAGGCGTGGAAGCGCTCACCATAGGCCTTGATGATGGCATTGGCATGCTCGATCGCCTTGTCTTTGTCGGCATCAACAAGCGGCAGCAGCGCTTCGCCGAGCCGCGCCAGGTTCCATTGCCCGATGCCCGGCTGATTGGCATAGGCGTAACGGCCATGCTGGTCGATCGACGAAAAGACCTTCATCGGATCATAGATATCGATGAAGGCACATGGGCCGAAATCGATCGTCTCGCCCGAGATCGTCATATTGTCGGTGTTCATCACCCCATGGATGAAACCGACCTGCAGCCACCGCGCGATCAGCGCTGCCTGCCGGTCGCAGACGGCCTCATAGAGCGCCAGATAGGGGTTCTCCGTCGCCTTCAGCTCGGGATAGTGCCGTTCGATCACATGGTCGGCGAGCGTCTTGATGCCTTCATCGTCGCCACCAGCGGCAAGATACTGGAAGGTGCCGACGCGGATATGGCTTGCGGCGACGCGCGTGAAGACCGCGCCCGGCAAGATGTCCTCGCGCCGCACGCCTTCGCCTGAAAGCACGGCGGCTAGCGCCCTTGTGGCGGGAATGCCGAGCGCAAACATTGCCTCGCTGACGATATATTCGCGCAGCACCGGGCCGAGCGCGGCCCGCCCGTCGCCCCGGCGCGAAAAGGGCGTCTGCCCTGCGCCCTTGAGCTGGATATCACGGCGCTGCCCGTTGCGGTCGATCACCTCGCCGAGCAGGATTGCTCGCCCGTCGCCGAGCAGCGGCACGAAATGCCCGAACTGGTGGCCGGCATAGGCCATCGCCAGAGGCTCGGCGCCTTCAGGCACGAGATTACCGGAAAAGATCGCCGCACCGTCACGCTTCAGGGCTTCGACATCGAGTCCCAATTCTTCGGCCAGCGGTTCGTTGAGCTTGATCAGCCAGGGTTCCGAAACCTGCGTCGGCGCTTGCGCCGCAAAGAAACGCTGCGGCAACCGCGCGTAGCTGTTGTTGAACGAAAAGGCCGTGTCCGGCCGGTTTTTCTGCAGGGCGGAGGTCATGGCTAATAGGTAGGGCTGCAGGTGCTGTCACGCAAGCCGATTTTGACACCGGACCATTCCTTCACGAAGGGCAAAAAAGTGCAAGGAATGGTGATCTGCGTTTACCTCTCGGCAAAGCAGCTTTGCCATAAAAGACATAGCGCCGCCATGATTGCAGGCGTATAGCAAATCATCTCCCCTTGGCATCTTTGCCATGTCATCCCCCGCGGCCCTGTCGCCCCGTGTGCTCCGCTGCGCCACTGTGAGTGATCCCTGACGATGTCGGATCAGATTTATCATGCGCCGTTGGCTCGGCGTGCAGCACCCAATTTCCGGGTGATCGCGATGATTGTCGCGAGTGCCATGCTCATGGAAAACGTCGATGCAACCGTGCTGGCGACCGCGCTGCCGACGATGGCACGCGATTTCGGTGTCGACGCCCCGGCCATGTCGATCGCTTTGACCTCCTATCTGCTCAGCCTCGCGATCTTCATTCCCGCCAGCGGCCGCATGGCAGACAGTTTCGGTTCGCGCACCGTCTTCCGCTCGGCGATCGCCGTTTTCGTGATCGGCTCCATCCTCTGTGCCTTCGCGCCGACCTTGCCATTCCTGGTTCTCGCCCGCCTGCTGCAGGGCATCGGCGGCGCCATGATGATGCCCGTCGGCCGCCTCGTCCTGATGCGCAGCGTCGACCGCAAGGATATGGTCAGCGCCATGTCCTGGCTTTTGGTGCCGGCGCTGATCGGCCCGATCGTCGGCCCGCCGCTCGGCGGCTTCATCGTCACCTATCTCGACTGGCGCTGGATCTTCTACATCAATGTGCCGATCGGCATCATCGGCATGATTTTCGTCTCGATCTATATCGACGAGGTGAAGGGAAAGGCCGCCGGCCCCTTCGATACGATCGGCTTCATCCTCTCGGGCATCTCGCTCGGTTCGCTTCTCTTCGGCTTCGAACTGTCGAGCCATGAAGGACAGGCTTCGTTCGCGATCTTCCTGATCGCCATCGGCATGCTTTTCGGCATCGCCTATCTGCGCCATGCCCGCAATCACCCTTCGCCGATCATGGATTTCTCCTTGATGAAGGTGCCGAGCTTCGGCACCTCGGTCATCGCCGGCTCGCTGACGCGCATCACGCAGGGCGCGCAGCCTTTCCTGCTGCCGCTCCTCTTTCAGATCGGCTTCGGTCTTTCGGCCGCTGCTGCGGGCCAGATCGTCATTTCCACCGCGCTCGGGGCGCTTTTCATGAAGCCCCTCGCGCGCGCCGTCTTCCGCCGCGTCGGCTTCCGCAGGAGCCTTGTTATCAACGGCATTCTCGGCACGATCGGTTATGGTCTCTGCGCCGCCTTCCGGCCGGATTGGCCGATGCCGCTGATCTTCATCGCCCTGGTGCTCAGCGCCTTCTTCATGTCGTTCCAGTTCACGGCCTATAATACCATCGCCTATGACGAGATCGGCCAGGATCGGATGAGCTCGGCCACGAGCTTCTACACCACCTTCCAGCAGCTCATGCTGTCGCTCGGCATCTGCATCGGCGCGCTGGCGCTGCATGGGTCCATGGCTTTCAACGGTGTCAAAACGCCCGAGCTTGGTGATTTCTCGATCGCTTTCATCGTGGTTGCGATCATTTCGATCACCGCCACCATCTGGAACCTGCGCTTTTCGCCGACCGCCGGCGAAGAAATCAGCGGCTACAGGGGCAAGCAGACGAAAGGCGCCGCAGCCAAAAGCTGAGGCGCCTTCCTCTTCGTCAGAGGCCGACAGGCTCCCGCAAACGCCCGCGCCGCGATGGACGCCCCTTGCGTTGGTCCGCCTGGAGCCCGTAGGCCATGCGGCCGTCGAGGCCCTCGAAAGCTGCAAGATCCATATCCTGCAACGCCACCTCTTCGGCCGACTCCAGTTCGGCTTGCGCCTGCCGCCCTGCAATCGCAAGCCACAGATCGCGCCAGCAGTGCTGGCGCATTATTGCCCCAACCATCGTCACAGTCATGCCCTCCAGCTGACCCTGTCACGCCGCCTGCGGCAAGCATGCCTCGCAGATCGCCGCGACGTGCCGGTGGTCGGTGCCGCAACAGCCGCCGAGCACGCGCAGTTGCGGCATGCGGCGCACGAGTTCGCGGTAACGCCGGCCGAGGTCTTCGGGGTCGCCCGCATCCAGTGTCTCGCTGTTATCAAGCTGCTCGTGGCTCAGGGTCGAGGCATTGGCGCGGATGCCGCCAATGCGCTTCACCCAGGCGCCGCCATGATCGAGTGCTCCTTCGAAATGCGTCGGATGGGCGCAGTTGATCATGTAATAGGCCGGAGATCCGCCGGTCGCCGCATCCGTCGTCTCGATGGCGTCCTGAATGCTGCGGCCGGTCACCAGCCTGCCGTCCGTCTCGAGCGTGAAGGAGATGGCGCAGGGCATGCCGAGCATTTTTGCCGCACGGGCGATGCCGATCGCCTCATCGACGTTGGTCAGCGTGAACGCGGCGACCATATCGGCTTCCGTGCCGGCGAAAGTGCCGATCTGGACGGCGTGGTAGTCCTCCGCCTCGTCGGCACTCATCGCACCCGCCTTGTAGCCGTCGCCGCGCGGGCCGATGGCGCCGCTGATGACGACCGGCTGTTCCGGCTGCTCATAGGCGCGACGCAAGCCCACCAGCAGGTCGACAGCTTCCTCGTTTGCCGCCTGCAGGGCTTCGGTTGTGTATCCGAGCTTCTGGCCCCAGTCGGGATTGGCACGCCACGTGACGGTGTCGAGCACGAAGCCCGTGCCGTGCCGCCGGGCGATATCCAGATAGCGGCGATAGTATCTTTTCGTGCGCTCCCGCCCGTCCTCGGAAGCCAGCAATACGAAGGAGGCGAAATGTGGAAGCTCGATGCCTTCATGAAAGATCATCGTGGTTTCCATACCACCATCGCTAATGAACGTGCCGCCCTTTAGCTGCGGCAGCTCACGCCTGTACTTTGCCATTGCGAAACCTCTCCTGTCGCGGCGCCTGAAATGGCTGCCGTCGATGGATGATGTTCTGACGTTTAAGTTGATGCTAAACTAGGCGACTTGCGGTATACTACAGGCGGTTTCGAACTTTTCGGATTGAAATCAATCCCTTGCATGGACCGATGCTGCCGGGGGCGGAGGCGGGCCTGATGTTGCGGAACTGAAAACTGTACCGCGAGTACAGGAGGGGAACATGCGAAAGGGCGAGGAAACGCGGAATCGCATCCTTGATGTGGCAGAAGCAGCGGTCTTGCAGAAGGGGTTCGGCGGCACTTCCATCGAGGAGCTGATCGCCGAGACGGGCATCACCAAGAGCGGCTTTTTCTACCACTTCAAGGACAAGAACGAGCTCGCGAAGGCGTTGCTCAACCGCTACATCGAAAATGACGAACGCATCTACGACGAGATCTTCAGCCGTGCGCGCGATCTGATGGACGATCCGCTACAGTCCTTCCTGCTTGGTCTGAAGCTTTTGTCCGAATTGCTCTCCGATCTGCCGAACGGCCATCCCGGCTGCCTCGTGGCGACCGTCTGCTATTACGAGCGGCTGTTCGACCACGAGATACAGGATACCAACCGCAACGCCGTCCTCGCCTGGCGCCGCCGCTTCGGCCGTATGTTCCGCGAGATCATGGCGGTCTATTCTCCGCGCGAGCCAGTCGATGTCGACCAGCTTGCCGACATGGTTTCCTCGGTCCTGGAGGGCGGGATCGTTCTCTCCAAGACGCTGAAGGAGCCGAATACGCTTGCCGAACAGGTGCTGATGTTGCGCATCTTCGTCAAGATGCTCTTCCTGCCGGCAATCGAGTCGCCGCTTGTTGCCGTCAGGCACGACCAGATCTATGGCGCAGCCGGCGGCGGCAGCGGCCGGCTATAGGCGCTACCACGACGTTTTCTCCCTGCAGGGAACCGATAGGTGCCCGCACTGTTATGCCCGCAGTGTAAATCGCAGGGAGAACAGGCAATGGACAGCCCGAGCAGCAACAGCAAGACGATCCATGATCCGCGCGGCAAGTTTCCGAAGCCACCCTTTCCCTCGCAGACCCAGCCCTTTCCAGGGCTTGCACGCGATATGGAGCCGAAGCCGGACCATGGCGAGACGAGCTATGAGGGCAGTGGTCGCCTTGCGGGCCGCAAGGCGCTGATTACCGGCGGCGATTCAGGCATGGGCCGTGCGGCGGCAATCGCCTATGCGCGCGAAGGGGCCGATGTTGCGATCAGTTACCTGCCGGATGAAGAGCCGGATGCCCGCGAGGTCATTGAACTGATCGAAAGGGAAGGGCGCATCGGCGTGGCACTGCCCGGCGATCTCAGGGATGAAGAACTCTGCCGGAAGATCGTCGCAGACGCGGTGCGCCAGCTCGGTGGACTTGATATTCTCGTCAACAATGCGGGACGCCAGCAGCAGCGCCAGTCGCTTTCGGATATTTCCAGCGAGGATTTCGACGCGACGATGAAGACCAACATTTATGCAATGTTCTGGCTGACGAAGGCGGCATTGCCCTACCTGCGCGAAGGCTCGGCAATTATCCAGACGACGTCCGAACAGGCCTATGATCCCTCCGCCAATCTGGTCGATTACGCCATGACCAAGGCGGCGATGATGAATTTCACCAAATCGATGGCCAAGCAGCTTGGTCCGAAAGGCATCCGGGTGAACGGCGTCGCCCCCGGACCGATCTGGACGCCATTGCAGGTGAGTGGCGGCGCGACACAGGAAAAGCTGGTCGAGTTCGGCGGCAATACGCCACTCGGACGTCCCGGCCAGCCAGCCGAACTTGCCTCGATCTACGTGCAGCTTGCCGCTGCCGATGCGAGTTACGCCACCGGTCAGGTCTATGGTGCAGCGGGCGGAGGCGGACAGCCATAAGCAATTCCAGCAAATGGGTGCAGCGGTTTTGCGTAAAAGGCAAAGTGCTGCAGCATACCAGATGCTCTAGCTTTCACCGGCCTCCAGATCGGCCGCCATTTCTGCAAGCTTTCGAACGGTGTTGAGGTTGCGGGATGTCCCCGGCTTCAGCACCGGAAGCTTGAGTTTCGAGCGGCCGGAACCATTTGGATAATGCACATAGATCTCACGGCCGGCGAGCTTCGCCTCCTCGCCATCCGGCGCAACCATCTTTTCCAGCGCATCGGAAGCCGTTGCTTCGGGCAGGAAATAGACCAACAGAAAATTGGGCTTGGCCTGGGGAAAAGGCACATTGGCGACGATGGCATCGAGCTCCTTACGGCTGCGCACCATCACGCCCGGCCGCTTGCCCATCGTCCGCCCGAGAGCCGCATCGAGCTTTTCCTCGACCACCTTTTCTGCCTCATCCGAGCGGAACAGAACATTGCCGCTCTGGATGTAGGTCTTCGCATCGGCAAAGCCGAGCTCTTCGCAGATTGCCTTCAATTCGGTCATGGGGAGAGAGCCGGTGCCGCCGACATTCACGGCTCTCAGCAGCGCGACATAGACGGCCATTTCTCCCTCCATTGATTGTGTGGCGTTCACAGGGAACGCCACACCCGATCTTACATCTTTCCTGCCACCTTGATCGCAAACGCATATTCGAATGCGATTTCCTCAAGCCGCTGGAAGCGGCCGGATGCGCCGCCGTGGCCGGCATCCATGTTGGTCTTGAGCAGGATGGGCGAGGAACCCGTCGTCTTGTCGCGCAGCCGCGCGACCCATTTTGTCGGCTCCCAATAGGTGACGCGGGGGTCGGTCAGGCCACCGAGAGCCAGGATCGGCGGATAGGCCTTTGCGCCGACATTGTCATAGGGCGAATAGGCGGCGATCTGCTCGTATTCTTCCTTGCTCTCGATCGGATTGCCCCATTCGGGCCATTCTGGCGGGGTGAGCGGTAGGGTGTCGTCGAGCATGGTGTTCAACACGTCGACGAAGGGCACGGCAGCGATCAGGCCGGCGAATTTCTCCGGCGCCATGTTGGCGACTGCACCCATCAGCATGCCGCCGGCCGATCCGCCCTCGGCGATGATACCAGCGTAAGACGTGAACTTCTCCTGATTCAGATAGTCAGCGGCAGCGATGAAGTCCTTGAAGGTGTTGGTCTTCTTGTCCATCTTGCCGTCTTCGTACCAGGCAAAGCCCTTGTCCTTGCCGCCGCGGATATGGGCGATGGCATAGACGAAGCCGCGGTCGGCGAGCGACAGGCAGTTGGTGTTGAAGCCGGCAGGGATGGTGATGCCGTAGGCACCGTAGCCATAGAGCAGGCAGGGCGCGGTGCCATCGAGCGGTGTGTCTTTGCGATAGAGCAGGGTGACCGGTACCTGCTCACCGTCCCAGGCCGGCGCGAAGACGCGGCGGGTGACGTAGTCATCCGGATTATGGCCCGATGGCACTTCCTGCGTCTTGAGCAGCCTGCGCTCGCGGGTGACCATGTTGTAGTCGTAAAGCTGCGAGGGCGTCGTCATCGAGGAATAGGAGAAACGGATGACGTCGGTCTCGTATTCCGCAGCACCGGAAAGACCGAGCGAATATGCCTCTTCATCGAAGGCGATCGCATGCTCCTCGCCGGTGCGGCGGTCGCGGATCATGATCTGCGGCAGGCCGTTTTTGCGCTGCAGCCACAGCAGGTGGCGGGCATAGGCCATGTGGCTGATGATGAGCGTGCCGGGCTTGTGCGGCACGACCTCGCGCCAGTTTTCCTTGCCCGGTCTGTCAACCGGCGCCTCCATGACCTTGAAATCCTTGGCGCCGCCGTCATTGGTCAGGATGTAGAAGACATCACCGCCCTCCGTCAGCGAATATTCGATGCCTTCTTCGCGCGCGGCGACCAGCTTCGGTTCCGCGGTCAGGTCCTTGGTCGAAAGCAGCCGGTATTCGCTGGTCTCATGGTCGTGGATATCGATATAGATGAAGTCGTCGAGCAGCGAGCCGCCGACGCCCATGAAGAAGCCGGCATCCTCTTCCTCGTAGACCAGACGATCTTCGCTCTGCGGCGTGCCTAGAATATGGTGGAAAACCTTCGAGGGGCGGTGGTTCTCATCGAGCGCCGAATAGAAGAAGCTCTTGCCGTCAGGCGCCCAGACGCCGCCGCCGCCCGTGTTCTCGATCACATCGGACAGGTCTTCGCCGGTCGCCAGATCGCGAACCCGGAGCGTGAAGAACTCGGAACCCTTGTCGTCATAGCCCCAGATGCCGCGGCTATGGTCCGTGCAGTGATCAATGCCGGCGAGACGGAAATAGGCCTTGCCGCCCGCTTCCTTGTCGCCATCGAGCAGGATGACGCGAAGCATCTCGTCCTTCACGTCTCCGTCGCGCGGAATGCGGAAATAGCGCGGCTGCTCGCCGCCGGTGACAAAGGCGGTGCCATAGGCATAGGCGCCGTCCTTCATCGGCACGGAGCTGTCGTCTTCCTTGATACGGCCGCGCATCTCGGCAAACAGCACCTTCTGCAGCGGCTTGGTATCTTCCATGGCCGCATTCATATAGCCGTTCTCGGCCTCCAGATGACTGCGGATATCAGGGTCGAGGATGGAAGGATCCTTGAACATGGCCTGCCAGTTCTCGGCCCGCAGCCAGGCGTATTCGTCCGTGCGCGTAATGCCGTGGCGCGTGTCGGAGACAGGCCTTTTTTCGGCAGCGGGAGGGGCGGGCAGATTGTTGAAAGCGGACAAGGAAGGCTCCGTGAGGGCGATGTCGGTGGGCAAGAGATAGAGACGCGGCAGGTCGGGATCAAGCGCTTAAGCAATGAAGCGTCTCGAGACACGATGGCCGGCGCGTTGCCTTGATGTCACCACAATATTTAAGAAAGTCCGCTAGCGCCGCGCGAAAATTACACCTTCGTCAGGCCCCGGCATGCTGTCGGCGGCAGTATGAAGAATGCATAACAGTAAAGGTTTCCCCGCAATGCCGAAACGTCTGGTTCTGCTTATGTCGCTCATCGGCCTTGCGGCTTCCTCCGCCTTTGCGGTTGATCCTGCCATCAAGAAGCAGCTCGAAAAGCTCGATCCCGCCACCCGCCTCGAACAGAGTTGCGACACCGAAGCCATGAGCCGCATCAACAAGGACGGCACCGGTTTCCGGCCGGACAAGGTGATTGCCTACACTTTCAAGGATCCGATTCCGAGCGACGACCGGCTGGAAGCTCCCGGCGCCGTCTTCCGCAGCAAGGGCGACTGGTACCACCTTGCCTATACCTGCATCACCGGCCCGCAGCACATCAATGTGCGTGACCTGAAGTACAAGATCGGTGACAAGGTGCCGAAGGATAAGTGGACGAAATATTACCTCTACGATTGAGCGTCACTCTCCCGTGTTTCCTGATGGGATTTGTGTCTCTCTCGCCCAAAGGTCCGGCGCTGTCATCTTGTGTCGGGCACAGGAATGCGGGGAGATTGAGACACCTTCCATTCCTCTGCAGGCGGCATCAGGCCACATGGCTTGGTCTGCAGCTTTGCTTTAAGTTTGACTAGAACATCAACTGCATCTGATTCTTTATGAACCGTATTCTTCTTGCACCCGCGCTGCTGCTTGCTGCCGTCTCGTCGGCATTTGCTGCGGAAACATCCCCGGTCGTACCGCAGCATCCGCCCGGAGCAGCAGGTCCGAAGCTGGTGGAGCCGCATCTGCACATCGCCCGTTCCAACATATCAGGCCATGCCCGCGTCGCGCTCACCTTCGATGCCTGCATGGGTGAGGCCGATGAGCGCATTCTGTCCACGCTCGTCAATGAGCGCATTCCCGCGACGATTTTCGTGACCGCGCGCTGGCTGAAGCGCAATCCGAAGGCGGTTGCCGCCTTCCTGCAGAATCCCGATCTCTTCGAACTGGAAAATCACGGCGAGAAGCACATTCCGGCGATCGACAAGCCGGTGCTGGTCTATGGCATCGCATCTGCCGGTTCGCCCGAGGCCGTCAGGCAGGAGGTGGAGGGCGGTGCTGCTGCCATGGTCGCTTCGGGCATTCCCGCACCGCGCTGGTTTCGTGGTTCGACCGCCAAATACGATCTCTCGGCCATCGGCCAGATCCGCGCCATGGGTTATCGCATCGCTGGCTATTCCGTGAATGGCGACGGGGGCTCGCTGCTTGGTGCTGCGGTAACGGAAAAGCGCATTTCCTCGGCAAAGGACGGCGACGTCGTCATTTCCCACATCAACCAGCCGACCCACGCAGCCGGTGAAGGCGTCGCCAAGGCGCTCGTCGATCTCAAGGCCAAGGGCACGGAGTTCGTCCGCCTGCAGGATGTTGCCGATACCGGTGACGACAAAACGACTGAGTAGGGGCGGGGCTTACCTCAGCTCTTCCCCAGCACGCACCGAATTCGCCACAAAACTCCGCATAGCCGGCGCATCCCGATCGAGCGCGAAATCCTCGAACCATTCGCGTTGCGTTCCGGCCAGCGTCGCGCCGATCATCTGTGCTGCGAGGTAGGAGAAGGTGATACCGTTTCCGCCATAGCCATAGGCGGCATAGATACCTGCCATGCCAGGCACCGGGCCGATCAGCGGCAGGCCGTCCGCCGTCTCCCCGAAGGTGCCGCACCAGGCATGCTCCACCCGCATATCGGCTTTCGGCCACAGGCGCTTCAGTTTCTCCCGGATCGCCATGGTCTTCGCGGGTAACTTGCGGTCGCGCTCTCCGGGATCGATTGTGTCGTCATCCTCGCCGCCGGCGATGATGCGGTTATCATCGGTGGTGCGCAGGTAGAGATAAGGATGGCTGTCTTCCCAGAGCAGCGTTCCGTCGCGCCAGAGGTCGTCAGGTTTCTGCGGCACGGTGGCGAGCGCCCAGCTGGAACTCGTGCGGTGCAGCTTCGGCATGTCGAGGCCGGGCATGGAATAGCCGGTCGCCAGCACCACATGCCCCGCCTCGATCACATAGGGGCCATCTGTCACCGCGGTCACATGCCTGCCTTCGCTGTTAAGCGCGCTCACCGAGGCATTGATCAGCCGCGCACCGCGTGAAATCGAGATCTGCAGCAGAGCCCAGGTAAGAAGCAAGGGATCGGCCTCGGCGGAGCCGGGCGAAAGGATCGCCGCATCCCGATCGAACTCATATTGGGTGAAGAGATCGGGATGCTCGAGATAGTGCCCCGGCAACCCCGCCCGCCGGCGCAATTGCCACTCGTCCAGCAATTCGCGCGCGCCTTCATGATTATTGGCGAGATAGAGCGTGTTGCGCGGCCGGAAACCGCAGACGATGCCGTGGGCGCCGACCAGCTTGGCAAGCCCCGCGACGGAAGCGGCGCTGCGGCGGTAGATGGCGGCGGCCCGCTCGAAACCATAGAGGATTTCCAGCTCGCCGAGTGTGCGGTCGATCTCCCATTGCAGCATCGCTGTGCTTGCTGCCGTGCTGCCGAACCCCGGCTGCTCGCGGTCGATGACGACGACGGAGAAACCGCGCGCCGTCAGATGTTCCGCCACAAGCGCGCCGGTGATGCCACCGCCAATGATTGCGATGTCCGTCTTGAAGCTCTGTTTCAGCGGATAACAGGTCGGGCGCTTGCCATTCCTGCCCCAGAGCGAGCTGCCGCCCACGAGGTCGTCGTGGTTGACTTCGTTGAGATCGAGATCGGATGGCATCGGCATATCCCGTCGCTATCGATTACTTCGGCAGTTGTGGCTGCGGTTTTTCCTCGATCACGAGTTCCTCGATGATGGTCATGACGATTAGGGAGAGCGGCAGAGCCAGCATCGCGCCGACGGCGCCCCACATCCATGTCCAGAAAATGATCGCGAGGAAGACGACGAACGGATTGATTTCCAGCCGCCGGCCCATGACGGCGGGAAAGATCAGGTTCTCCATGACGAGGTGCACGGTGAAGAAGGCAGCCGCCGGAATGAGGCCGATGATGATGCCGTCATGGGACATGATCCCGGCGATGGCCACGGCAAAGGTCATCATCGTGATGCCGAGATAAGGAATGAAGCTCGAAAGAAAGGCAAAGAAGCCCCACAGCACGGGCATGGACAATCCGCCGGCATAGGCGATGACAGTCATGACGACGCCGAGCGCCACATAGATCAGCGAGGCAGTGGCGAAATAAAAGCCGAGTGCCTGTTCCACCGCATTGATGACTCGGATGGCGGCAAGCCTCTGGGAGCGGCTGCGGAAAGTCATGATGATCGTCTTGCGCAGGTTCGCGCGGCTCGCGAGGAAGAGCAGAAGCGCTGCGAAGAAGATCAGTCCCTGCACGAGCGCCGGCGTCAGGTTCGTCGTCACTACATGAAGCACATTGCCGGTATTTTCCAGGAGCGCATCGATGGACATCGGCCCGCTCTGGAAGGTTGCGGGCGTGATGTGCAGCCATTCGATCCGCTCCAGATAGGGCATGATGCGTTGAGTGGTGCTCTCGATGAAATCAGGCGCTTCATTGGCGATCGTCGACAGGGGGCCGGCAAGCGAATTGACCACCAGAACGATGACGAGCGCGACGGAGAAAGAAAGAATCGCTGCGTTGGCCAGCCGCGGCACACCCAGCTTTGAAAGCTTTTCTGCCGCCATGCCGAGGATCATGCCGACGACCACGGCGAGCGTGATCGGGATCAGGATCAGCGACATCATGTAGACGGCGGCAAGCCCAAGGATGCCGAAGATGCCGATGATGGCCCAGGCCATGCTGACATCGAGCCCGTCCTTCTCGACGCGTCGAACCGGTACCGGCGGCGGTGGGAGCTCCTCTGTAGCTTCCTGCAGCGTTCGTGCCCATGCGCTGGTATGGCGTTCGCCGAGGCGGATCTTGTTTGCCTGTTTCCGGATTCCGTTGGCGATACCCATGTGCGATAAGTCCCAGAAGCCCCATTGCTTCGGCAATCAACGCGCAAGGGTTGCTGCCGGTTCCGCCGGGGGATCAAGGCCTTTAGGCAACCCGCTGCCGGCCGATGAAATCCACGAAGGCGCGCAGCGGCGGCGGCATCTGGCGCCGGCTCGGATAATAGAGATGGAAGCCGGAGAAGGGCGGTGTCCAGTCGTCGAGCATGCTCACCAGCCGGCCGGCGGTGATATGTTCCGCCACGTGATAGTCGAAGAGATAGCCGATGCCGATGCCATCGAGCATGGCCCGCAGCATCAGGTCGTTGTCTGTGGTGCTGAGTGGCCCCGAGACGGCCACTTCGAGCTTTTCATCGCCGCGCTCGAATTCCCAATGATAGAGGCTGCCATCCGTCGGCCAGCGGGAAGCGACGCAAGAGTGGTCGCGCAGGTCACGCGGCGTTGCCGGCATGCCGTGGCGGGCGACATAGTCAGGTGAAGCGACGACGACGAGCCGCATCTCGCCGCCGAGTTTTACGCTCACCATGTCCTTTTCCACCATCTCGCCCAGCCGAATACCGGCATCGAAACGGTCGGCAACGATATCGGAGAGCTTGTCATCCACGATGATGTCGATGACGATATCGGGATAGGCGGCGTGGAAGGGGGCAATCAGCGGTGCCAGCCTGTGTACGATCGCAACGCGCGGCGCATTGATGCGCAACAACCCGGCCGGCGTATCGCGTAGCGTCGAAATATCTGCCACCGCCTGGTCGAGATCGGCGAGCGCCGGCAACAGCCGGGTTAATAGCCGCCGGCCCGCCTCGCTCGGTGCCACACTCCGGGTCGTGCGGTTGAGCAGCCGGATACCCATCCGCTCCTCGAGCGTGCGGATCGTCTGGCTGAGCGCCGACGCTGATATGCCAAGTCGGGCAGCCGCACGGGCAAAATTACCGTGCTCGGCCACAGCGGCAAAAGCCCTGAGTTCCGCATAGTCGCTGCCGCGCATTATGCTCTATTTTCTAAAGAAGCCATGCCGATAATGTAGCATTGTTACCAGTATCGGCAAGGCGCATCTTCTGTCTGCAACACAGGAGATCATCCATGACTGATACATTGTGCCTTGACCGCTATCGTCTCCTCGGCCGTTCCGGCCTGCGCGTCTCACCTCTGTCGCTCGGCGCCATGACCTTCGGAACCGACTGGGGCTGGGGCGCGGATGAAGAGGAGGCGCGCCGCATGTTCGACGCCTATGTCGATCGCGGCGGCAATTTCATCGACACCGCCAACCAATATACCGGCGGCACCTCCGAAACCCTCGTCGGCCGCTTTGCCGAAGGCCGCCGCGACGAACTGGTGATTGCCACCAAATACACGATCACCTCGCGCCCCAGGGATCCGAACTCCGGCGGCAATCACCGCCGCAGCATGGTCCGTTCGGTGGAAGACAGCCTGAAGCGGCTGAACACCGATTACATCGACCTCTTCTATCTGCATGCCTGGGACTTCACGACCTCGGTGGAAGAAGTGATGCGCGGGCTGGACGATCTCGTCACCGCCGGCAAGATCGTTTATGCCGGCATTTCCGATACGCCGGCCTGGCAGGTCGCGCGCATGCAGACGCTGGCCGACCTTCGCGGTTGGGCGCCGCTGGTGGCTCTGCAGATCGAATACAGCCTGATCGAACGTACGGTGGAGCGCGAACTGATCCCTATGGCCGCTGAACTCGGCCTCGGCGTCATCCCCTGGTCGCCGCTCGGCATGGGTGTCCTCACCGGCAAATATAGTCGTGCCGACCTCGAGATCGGCGGTGGCACCGCAAGTGCCGTCGGCACCCGCAAGAATGTCGCTGCCGGCAACGGTTCGCTGACCGAGCGCAGCCTCGGCATCGCCGAGGTCGTGAAGGAAATCGCTGCCGAGATCGGCAAGACGCCCGCGCAGGTGGCGATCGCCTGGACGCTCACCAACCCGGCCGTGACTTCGCCGATCATGGGCGTGAAGACGATGGCCCAGCTCGAAGACAATCTCGGTGCGCTCGATGTTGTCCTGTCGGATGATCACCGCACCCGGCTGGCCGAAGCAAGCGCCATCGTTCTCGGCTTCCCGCATGATTTCCTCGCCAAACCACTGACGCGCGGCGTCATGTTCGGCGAGGTGACCATCGAGCCCCGTCACTAAAGTCTGAGGCATGCAAATGATAAAATGGCGCCGGATACGGCGCCATTTGTCGTCTGGATGTTTTGCTTCGAAAGCGCAGCCCCTGCGCGTTCCGATCGCCGTTCGTGCCGCTCCGAAGTTACCGCCCAAGCGCGATCGAAAGCGGGACGGCAATGTAGCCTGACGGCGGCGCCGTCTCCCCTCCTGATGGTGCAAGGACCGGCGGCGGCAGATTTTCATCTATTTTCGCCGGGCCGATACGGTTCCAGTCGTAGAGGAAGATTTCCTCGTAAAACTTGGCGATCTCGGCATCATAGAAGATCAGGCTCGCATCCCGGTTGAAGCCGGTGCCGGCTGTCGTCCAGTTGTGGCTGCCCATCAAAACGGCTTCGCTGTCGATGATGATCCCCTTGGTATGGCAGTTCTTCTGCTTGCGGATCTTACTGGTATCGAAGCCGTAATCCTTGGCGTTGGTGATGACGTCGCGGTCCTCGGAGCCGAAGCTGCGAAAGATGATGCGCACGTCGAGCCCGCCTTTCTGCTTTTCGAGCAGCGCATCCAGCAGCCGGCGATAGTTGTCGCCCACCGTCTTGGTGTTGAAGCTCTGGTTCTGGAAGTAGATCCGGCTCTTGGCCGATTGAATGAACGGCAATACCACGTCGATATAGTTGTCAGGCGTCAGGATCGGCTGCACGTCGATCGTC